>NZ_JBEOSD010000097.1:0-30792 GCF_040302735.1 Streptomyces sp. NPDC097619
TGGTGGGGGGGGGCCGGGGGCGGGCTCTCGCCGGCCCGGGGCCCTGTCGCGCACGCCGCAGGGGACGCGGGGTGTGTGCATCGGATGCGACACCTGAATAAACGATTCGCCGCTTCGGGGGTCACGGCTTTCCACTGACTTTTTCCGGACCGGGATCCGGGCCGTGGGCTCCCGTCCGGGGCTCCGGGCGGCCCCGCCGGTCGGGGCGGGGTGGTCAGGCCGCCGGGCGCAGGGCGGCGAAGACGGTCGTGGCCGAGAGGAGGAAGGCGTCGGGGCGTCCGAGGATGCCGCGCGGGTCCGCCTCGTCGAGGAGCACGTCGAGGGTGGCCGCGTCGTCCGCTTCGAGCGTGGACTCCATGACCTCCCGCATCCGGCCGAGGTGGCCGCGCAGGAAGGCGCGGGCGGCGGGGTCCAGCGGCGCGGGGACGTCGAGGAGCGTGCTGAAGGCGGTGGCGCCGGTCAGCCCGGCGCGTCCGAGCATGGCCGGCCAGTCCTCGACGACGCGGACGCTGCCGGGGAGCTCGCCGCGCATCACCTCGTACCAGTGCTCCTGCACGGTGTCGAGGCGGGACTGGAGCCCCGGGCGGCCGAGGCCGATGTCGCGGGGCAGGAAGCGCATGGGGAGCCCGCCTTCGGCCAGCGCCAGGGCGCCCCCCGGGCGCAGCAGACCGGCCAGGGCGGTGACGGCGCCCTGCTGGTCCCCGAGGTGGTGGACGGCCTTGCTGCTCCAGATCAGGTCGGCTCCGCCGAGGCCGGGTGCGCCGGTCACCGGATCAGGGGCGAAGCCTTCCGGGAGTTCCGCCTTCAGGACGGACACCCGCCCGCCGAGGTCCAGCCGCTCGGCGCGTGCCAGGGCCCGGTCCAGGAGGGCCGGGGTGGCGTCGACGGCGACGGCCTCCGCCTCGGGGAACGCCTCGGCCAGGACGCAGGTCATCACGCCCGGTCCGCTGCCGACGTCGAGGACGCGGCGGACGGGGTGCCCGTCGAGGAGGGTGCGGAGCCGGGCGGCTGTGTCGCGGAGGGCGGGGAGGTGCAGCTCGGCGTTGGTCTCCAGCTGGGCGGCCATCCGGGCCCAGTCGATCTCCGTGCCGGTGCCGTGGTCGTGAGCGTGGCCGTGGGCGTGCCCGGCCGGTCCGCCCTGACCGCCGGCGTCGGGACCGTGGCGTCCGCGGTCGTGGGGTCCCTGGCCGTGACCCTCGGAGCCATGGCTCCGCCCGTGATCGTGTCCGCCGCCCGGGCCGGGGGCCGCGTGGTCGGTTCCGTGGTCGTGTCCGTGTGCGCTCATGCCGGCGAGGATGCACGGCCGCACCGCGGCCGGCAATTTCTGTTGCCGTTTCCGGGACGGCGGGGTCGCGGGCCGCCCGGGGTGACAATGGCCGGCACGGACGACTCCCCCGCGCACCGGCCGGTGCTCGACGAGGTGGGGCCCAGGCTGCGACGGCTGCGGGAGCAGCGCGCGCTCACCCTGGCCTCGCTCGCCGAGACCACCGGCATCTCCAAGAGCACCCTGTCCCGGCTGGAATCCGGGGAGCGCAAGCCCAGCCTGGAGCTGCTGCTGCCGCTCGCCGCCGCCTACCGGGTCCCCTTGGACGACCTCGTGGGCGCACCCGAGGTGGGCGACCCGCGGGTGCGGCTGGCGCCTCGCCCGCTGCCGCACGGCGGCACCGCACTGCCGCTCTCCCGGGGCCCCGGCCCGCTCCAGGCGCACAAGATGGTGATCACGGACCGGGGTGGCGAACCGGACCTGCGCACCCATGAGGGCTACGAGTGGCTGTGCGTGCTCGACGGGAGGCTGCGGCTCGTGCTGGGCACCCACGACCTGGTGCTGGGGGCCGGGGAGGTGGCCGAGTTCGACACCAAGGTGCCGCACTGGTTCAGCAGTGCGGACGGCCGTCCGGTGGAGGTCCTCAGCCTCTACGGCCGGCAGGGCGAGCGCATGCACGTGCGGGCCCGCCCCGAGGGCTGACCCGCCGCGCGCGTCCGGCCCGGTCAGGATCCCGGGACGCGGTTCTCGTCCGCCGGGGCGAACTGGGTGCGGTAGAGCTCCTCGTAGCGACCGCCGGCGGCGAGAAGTTCGGTGTGGGTGCCGCGTTCGAGGATGCGGCCGTCCTCGACGACCAGGATGAGGTCGGCGGCCTGGACGGTGGAGAGGCGGTGGGCGATGACCAGGGCGGTACGGCCCTCCAGGGCTTCCGCCAGGGCCTCCTGGACGGCCGCTTCGGAGGTGGAGTCCAGGTGGGCGGTGGCCTCGTCCAGGACGACCACGCGCTGGCGGGCGAGCAACAGGCGGGCGATGGTGAGGCGCTGGCGCTCTCCGCCGGAGAGGCGGTAGCCGCGTTCGCCGACCACGGTGTCCAGGCCGTCCGGGAGGGCGGCGGCGAGTCCGTCCAGGCGGGCCCGGCGCAGGACCTCCCACAGATCGGCCTCGGTGGCGTCGGGGCGGGCCAGCAGCAGGTTGGCGCGGACGGACTCGTGGAAGAGGTGGCCGTCCTGGGTGACCATGCCCAGGGTCTCGCGGATGGACTCCGCGGTGAGGTCGCGCACGTCGACCCCGCCGAGCCGGACGGTGCCGGAGTCGGCGTCGTACAGGCGGGGCAGCAGCTGGGCGATGGTGGACTTGCCCGCGCCGGAGGAGCCGACGAGGGCGACCATGGCGCCGGGCTCGGCCCGGAAGGACACCTCGTGCAGGACGGGCGAACCACCCCGGGCGTCCAGCACGGCCACTTCCTCCAGGGAGGCCAGGGAGACCCGGTCGGGGGCCGGGTAGCCGAAGGAGACCCGGTCGAACTCGACGGCGACGGGTCCGTCGGGGACCCGGCCGGCGCCGGGGCGTTCCTTGACGAGGGGGTCCAGGTCCAGGACCTCGAAGACGCGCTCGAAGCTGACCAGGGCGCTCATCACCTCGACCCGGGCTCCGGCCAGGGCGGTCAGCGGGGCGTAGAGCCGGGTCAGGAGCAGGGAGAGGGCGACGACCGCGCCGGCGTCGAGGCCGCCGCGCAGGGCGTAGTACCCGCCGAGCCCGTAGACCAGGGCCAGGGCGAGGGCGGAGACCGTGGTGAGGGCGGTGATGAAGACGGACTGGGCCATGGCGGTGCGGATGCCGATGTCACGGACCCGGGCGGCGCGCGCGGCGAACTCGGCGGATTCCTCGGCGGGGCGGCCGAAGAGCTTGACGAGGGTGGCGCCGGGGGCGGAGAAGCGTTCCGTCATCTGGGTGCTCATGGCGGAGTTCAGTTGGGCGGCCTCGCGCTGCATGCGGGCCATGCGGGTGCCCATCCGGCGGGCCGGGAGCACGAACACGGGGAGCAGGAGCAGGGCGAGGAGGGTGATGCGCCAGGAGATGCCGAGCATCACCACCAGGGTGAGGAGGAGGGTGACGGTGTTGGCGACGACGCCGGAGAGGGTGTTGCTGAAGGCCCGTTGGGCGCCGATCACGTCGTTGTTGAGGCGGCTGACGAGGGCCCCGGTGCGGGTGCGGGTGAAGAAGGCGACCGGCATCCGTTGGACGTGGTCGTAGACGGCGGTGCGGAGGTCGAGGATGAGTCCTTCGCCGAGGGTGGCGGAGAACTTGCGGGCGGCCAGGCCGAGGGCGGCCTCGGCCAGGGCGATCGCGGCGATCAGCAGGGCGAGGCGGACCACGGTGGAGTTCGCGGCACCGTCGACGATGGCGTCCACGACCTTCGCGGCGAGGACGGGGGTGGCCACGGCGAGGAGGGCGGTCACCACGCTGAGGAGCAGGAACCACAGGATGTCGCGGCGGTGCGGGCGGGCGAAGGCGGCGATGCGGCGCAGGGCGGCGCGGTGGAAGGGCCGCCGGTCGGCCTGGGCGTTGATGGCGCTGTGGAGCGAGGTCCACGCGGTGACTTCCATGTCCATGCCCCGAAGCTAGGACCTCGACCTTGATTGAGGTCAAGGGCCGGTGCTCCGGGGCTCGGGGCACGTGACCGGCGGTCAGGGGCGCAGGACGACGCAGGTGGTGGTGCCGTGGGCGTAGAGCTTGCCGTCGTGGGTGCCGACGACCCGGGCCTCGGCGGTGGCGGTGGTGCGTCCCACGTGCAGGGCGGTGCCCTCGCAGCTGAGGGCGGGGGTGTCGGCGAGGACCGGGCGGATCATGTGCACGCCGAGCTGGACGGTGGTGTAGGTGGTGCCGGCGGGCAGGCGGGTCATCACGGCGGAGCCGAGGGCCGAGTCGAGGAGGGTGGCGAGGAAGCCGCCGTGGACGGTGCCCATGGGGTTGAGGAGGTGGTCCCCGGGGTCGCCCTCGAAGACGACCCTGCCTTCGGCCACCTCGGTGAGGCGGAAACCGAGGGTGCTCGTCATCGAGGCGGCGGGGAGGGTGCCCTTGAGGGCGGCCTGGAGGATGTCCAGGCCGCTCATCCCCAGGAGGTCCGGGGTGGGTTCGGGGCGCTGCCGCCAGGTGTGGGTGCGGGTGCGGAGGGGGGTGGCGGCGGTGTGTTCCGTGGTCATGGTCCGACCCTAGGAGGGTGGGGCGGTCCGGCGGGAGTGGCGGATCCGGCATTTTCTGCACCGATTCCGACAGGGTCGGGCGGGGTGCCGGCGGGCTATCGTGGGCCGGTGAAGATTGCCGTGTTCGCACTCGACGGGGTGTTCGACTCCGGGGTGTCCGCCGTGCTCGACGTCCTGCACACCGCGAACGCGTTGCGCGGGGCCCTGGAGGGGGCCCGTCCTCCGCGGTTCGACGTGCGCACGGTGGGGGTGCGGCGGCGGGTCCGTTCGGGGCTGGGGCACGTGATCACGACCGAGCCGATGTCGGTGGCGGTCGACGCCGATCTGCTGGTGGTGCCCGCCCTGCTGGACCGGCGGCCGGCCTCGCTGGTGGAGCTGGTCGGTTCGCCGGAGCTGGCGGGGGCCCGGCGGGAGCTGGTGCGGGCCCGTGAGCGGGGTGTTCCGCTGGCCACCGCCTGCACGGGGACCTTCCTGCTGGCGGAGTCCGGGGTGCTGGACGGTCTGACGGCGACGACCAGCTGGTGGCTGGCCCCCGCCTTCCGGGAGCGGTACCGGCGGGTGCGGCTGGACGAGACCCGGTTGGTGACCACGTCCGGGGAGGTGACCACCGCGGGTGCGGCCTTCGGGCACCTCGACCTGGCGCTGGCGATCGTCCGGATGCGCAGTCCGGCGCTGGCGGACCTGGTGCGGCGGTACCTGGTGGTCGACGACCGGGCCTCGCAGGCGGCGTACACCATCCCGAGTGCGCTGGCCCGACAGGATCCGCTGGTGGCGGGGTTCGAGCGGTGGGTGCGGGAGCGGATCGCGGGTCCGGTGTCCATCGCGGAGGCGGCCCGGGAGCTGGGTGTCAGCGAGCGCACCCTCCAGCGCACGGTGGTGCGGACCCTGGGCCGGACCCCGATCGGGCTGGTGCGGGACCTGCGGGCGGAGCAGGCCGAGCACCTGTTGCGGACGACGGCGCTGCCGCTGTCGGCGGTGGCCCGGCGGGTCGGGTACGAGAGCCCGGGGCCGTTGCGGAGCCTGCTGCGGGACCGGCTGGGGCGGGGGCCCCGGGCCCTGCGGAGCTGAGCGCCGGGCGCGGCCCGGTCAGGTCGCGGGCGGGGTGGTGAGGCCGGTGTAGCCGTGTCGGTGGAGGTGGTCGGCGGAGACCGGGAACCAGGCGGGGTCCGCGGTGATGCCGAGCCCTTCGACCATGCGGTTCATGAGGTTGAAGAGGGCGCCCACCATGACCGCGTCGTGCAGGGCGTGTTCGTCCCAGCCCGCGGCGTACACGGCTTCGGCGTGGCCGGGGGTGAGGAGGGCGGGGGTGCGGGTGAGCACGTCGAGGTAGCGGAGGACGGGCTTGAGCCGGGCCTCGACGGGGGCGGTCTCCAGGTCCTTGAGGGCGTCCGTGAGGAGCCCTGCGGGCACGCCGAACGCCTCGGCCGTGGCGGTGTGGATGCCGTGGCAGTAGGCGCAGGCGTTGAGGCCGGAGACGTAGGCCGCCATCAGCTCCCGCTCCGCGACGGTGAACGGCGAGGGGCCCCGCAGGAGCCGCTCGTGGAGGTCGAGGAGGGGGGCGGAGGTCTCCGGCCGGCTCTGGAAGACGTGCCGGAGGGTGGCGTCGGCGGGCAGGGAGCGCAGGTAGGACATCGGTCAGGTTCCTGTCGGTGCCGGCGGTCGGGCGGCGAACCGGTCGGTCTCCTCGCGGCGCAGCCAGCAGGTCGCGAGGTGGGCGGCGGTGGCGGGTCCGGGGGCCTCCGGGCCCGCGGTGAGGGCCAGGCGCAGGGCCCGCTCCCAGGCCGGCCGGAGCGGGGTGGGGGTGCCGGGACGGGTGGGGTCGGCGGCGGCGAGGGCGGGGCGGGCCCGCCGCCAGGTGTCGAGGCCGTGGGCGAGGAGCCCGTCGAAATCCGGGACGGCCGCGACGCCGTGGCGGGCCCGGTCCACGGCGAGGAGCACCTGGGCCGGGTCCTCGGTGAGGGCGGCGAGGCCGAGCCCGGCGAGGAGCCGGTCGGCGTCGAGGCCCATCAGCATGATCCCGGTCTCGGTGAGCGCGGACCCGTCGACGGGGGTGAGGGCGAAGCGGGAGTCGTAGGCGGTGGGGTCAGACACGGGCGGCCGTCCGCTCGGCGGGCCGTTCGGCCTCGACGGGGGCTCCGGAGAGCCGGGCGGCGATGGCGCCGGCGACCCGGGCCGTGGCCACGCGGTGCCCGTCGATGTTGCGGGCGGCGGGGCCGAGCACCATGCAGGCGGCGGCGCCGACGGCGGAGACCCGGGGGGCGTTGCGGTAGGCGAGGGTCCGCTCGTCCAGGTCGGGCCAGCCGTCGCGCGGGGCGACCACCCCGGGGGGCAGCAGCCGCTCCCCGGTGGAGACCGTGGTGCCGAGGGCGAGGACCACGTGGTCGGCGGGGACGGCGCCGCCGTCGTCGAGGCGGACGACGGTCCGGCCCGCCCGGCCGGGGGCGATGGCGGTGACGGCGCGGCCGCGGTGCACGGTGAGCTGCCCCTTCTGCTCGGCCTCTTCGAGCAGGGGCCGGAACTCGAACATGACGGAGGCGCGTCGGTGTCCCCGCATCAGGGCGAGCCGGTCCTCCCAGGCGGTGCCGTCGAAGCGGGCGCGGCCCTCGGCACGGAAGAAGGAGGCGTTGACGTCGGCGCACTGGTAGCGCTCCTCGGAGGCGCGCAGGATCCAGTGGACCTGTCGGCCGTCCCGGAGGGCGTTGGCAAGAAGGTGTGCGGCGCTGAGGCCGCCGCCGACGACGGTGACGCTGCGGGCGTCCTCGGGGACGGGCTCGTCCCAGTGGCCGACGCCGGGAGGCACGACGCCCTCGGGCCACCACGCGGCCGGGGCGGGACGGCGTTCCTCGCCGAGGCAGAGCACCACGTGCTCGGCGGTGAGGGCGAAGTCCGGTCCGTGCACGGTGACGTGGTCCTCGGCGGGGCGGACGGCGGTCACCTCGGCCCGTCGGAGGTTCCGGTCCACGTGGTGGAGGTGCGCGACGTGGGCGCAGTACGCCTCGAACACGTCCACGGGCACCACGGAGCGGTGTCCGGACTGGGCCATGCGGATCTCGCGGCGCTCCACGGGGGTGAGGCGGGACCAGTTCAGGCGGGCGAAGTCGAGGAGTTCGCAGTCGCGGTGGCCCTCGGCCCCGGGGTGGTGCTCGTACGGGGAGCGCAGGACGCGCTGCCCGAGGATGTCGACCCGTTCGAAGAAGCGGCCGCAGGGGCGGCCGTCGCGGTCGAGGAGGACGACGTCCTCGATGCCGAGGTGCCAGAGCGCGGCGGCCACGGCCAGTCCGGCCGGGCCGGCGCCGACGACGGCCACCCGGGCGGTGGCGGGCGGCGGGCCGGCCGCGCCCCGCGGGCCGGTGCCCGGCACGGCGGGCCAGGCGCGGCCGCGGGGCGAGTCGAGCAGGTGCGGCCCGGGGACGAAGGTGATCACCCGATGACCGTGACCGGGACGATGACCTCGATGACGGGGCGCTGAGGCATGCCCTCGGCGACGAGCTGGTCCACGGTCTTGGCCAGGGTCTCCGGGGCGTCCGTGGCGACGGGGCTGTACCGGGAGTAGGCGTAGGTGGGCTTCCGGCCCGTGGTCTCCAGCGTGTACATCTTCACGACGGCTTCGCCGGGGCGGACCTCGCCGCCGTAGAAGGTGAGGCGGCGCTGGTCGGGGGTGATGAAGGACTTCGAGAACTGACGGGACATCACGAGGGTGTCGCCGTCGTTGACGAAGACGGAGTCCTCGTCGGTGGTGGCCTGCATGGCCACCCAGGTGCGGTCGGTGAGGTTGGTCTCCGACTTGATGATCTGCCAGCGGCCCGGCTCGGGCAGGTTCACGGTGACCGAGACGTCGTGGTCGACGGTGTCGATGGCCCCGGAGATCATCAGGACCCGGCGGCGCATGTCGGCCACTCCCGCCATTTGGATGTCGCGGGCACGGACCCGGGAGGACACGTCTATTCCGGATAGTTCCAGAGGCGGCATTGCATCTCCCCGGGTGAGGTCGGAGGACAGCTCGGAATGGCGACTCCGACCGACATTTCCACAGGCCCCGTACCCTGTCAAGGCACACCTGTGCGAGCCGGTGCGGGGTTCAACACCGGCCCGCCATCAGGCATTTCAAGCCATTCGGCCGGTTCCGCTGCGGCCGATTCCGGGGGCTTCCCCGGGCACCCCGACACCGGTGATGTCGAAGGTGTCGAGATCCCGGATGCGGACCTTGAGGACGAGTCCTTCGCGCACCCGGACGGTGAGGTCCAGGGGCGTCGGGCCGTCGTCGCGGGTCTCGTAGTCGCGGAAGACGGTGCGGTCGGCGAGGGCGAACAGGGCTTTGTGGACGGCGTTCTTGTCGATCTGCCCGGCGGTCTCCGCCCAGCTCTCCAGGACCTCCCAGCCGGAGTCCAGGCGGAGCGGACGGCGACCCGGTACGGCCACCCCGCGCGCGGCCGCGGGCTGCGGCGGGGGGACGGCCAGGGCCCGGCGCTGCGCGGGCAGGTGCGGCAGGGCCGCGGACGGCCGGACGGCGGGCTGCCGGCGGACCGGGCGGCGCGGGTCCAGCGGGCGGCCGAGGAGCGTGCACGCCTCCCGGAGCCCCGCCCACACCTCGGGGGCCGGCCACTGCCGCAGCACCGCCCGCAGCAGCCGTTCCGCGGTCCAACCGTCACCCCGCACGAGGTAGCCCGCCGCCTCGTCGCACAGGTGGCCGGCCTGTTCGGCCGTGAGCGGGTGGGTGGGCACCGAGAGCCGTTCCAGTCGGGCCTCCCGGTCGCTGGGACGGACCGGCGGGAGCGGTTCCACGGCGGTGTCGCCGGCCGGGCAGCGGACGACCACGGTGCCGCCGGACACCTCCAGGAGCACCGCCAGGAAGAGCCGGGTGCCGTCGTCGAGCCGGTCCGCCTCGGCGACCTCCACCCGGCAGGGGCCGGTCTCGGCGTACCAGGCGCGGGCCACCTCGCGCAGGTCGGCCACGATCCGCTCGCGACGCGCGGGCCGCTCGGGCTCCGGCCCGGCCCGGCTGCCCTCGTTCCCGGCGGGCGGGCAGGCCGGGTCGTCGGGAGCGACCAGCCGCAGCCCCGCGCGGGCCGCGGGCGGCCAGGCGAGGGTGTCGCCGGTGGCGATCAGTGCACGTACCGGTGAGAAGCCGACCACTCCGGGTTCGGCCCGTACCGCGAATTCACGCATTGCTACCCCAGGTTCCAGGGGCCGGTCGCGGCCGGTACGGGGGGCGCGGGGCGCTCCCGGACGGGCCGTGCCGACCTGGTGAACGGTTGACTGCACGGTCGGTCCGCCCGCCGGCGTCCGGACCGCCGGACCGTCGGGTCCGGGAGGTCGCGGGCAATGCCGACGAACTTCGCAGGGCACACCGAAAGGCAAATGTCTTTCGCTTTCCGGCACTTAGCAAAGTAGGCACGACCCCGGGGGGTCACATCTTCCAGATTGCTCTCGCACCTGGGGCGATGCGGGAAAGGGGCCCACCTCAGCAAGTCCCCCCTTGCCAAAAGGGCAGTTGAGGTGCGTGGCGGCGGGGGTGGGGCGGCCGGGGGCCGCCCGGGGGTGTTCAACCGGGTGTTCAACCGGATCCGGGGCCGTCACGGGGCGCACGCGCGACCGGCCGCGGGCCGTGACCGGACCGGAGGCGCCCGGTCCCGCCGCCGGGCCGGGCGGCGGGCCGGGCGGCGGGACCGGGCGGCGGGACCGGGACGGCCCGGCGGGGTCAGAGACGGCGGCAGAGCAGGGCGTCGGGGGTCTTGCCCTTCGCCCAGGCGCCGGTGAAGGCGATGCCGGCGGCGTACTCGTCGGCGGCGCACTGCCCCTTGTACTGACCGTGGGCGAACTCCCCGCCGGGCCCACCGGCGGGTCGGGCGTCCCCGCGGTCGAACCACACGGTGCGGCCCGCGGCACCCAGGGGGCGGCCGGCGCGGGCGCACAGCGTGGCGGAGACCGCCTGTCCGCGCACGCTGTAACCGGTGAGCCAACTGCCTTCCGCGCACTCGTACTTGGTGTAGCCGCCCGCCCAGTCCCCGCGCCGGACGTGCCGTTCGTCGCGCACGACCTCCGGACGCGGGTCGGCGGTGACGGGACCGGCACCGGCGTCGGAGCACAGCCCGCGGCCGCCGCGGTGGGAGAGCCCGAGCAGGCGCAGCCCGTCGGGGCAGGCGGCCTTGCGGGCACCGGAGTCCCAGTCGCCCAGGGCCCGGGCCGTCGGCGACTGCACCGCGTCGGTGTGGTCCGTGGTGAGCATCCGCCACTGTTCGGCGGCCGGGACGGGCCCGGAGTACCGCGGGGCCGCCGCGAGGCGGCGCCAGTCGGGGGCCCGCCAGTCGGTCCCGTCGAGGACGCCCGCGCGGCGGCCCTGCCGGTCGTAGGTGAGGAGCGCCCAGGTGCCGTGGCCGGTCCAGCCCACGGCGGGCCAGTAGGCGAAGTCGGCGTCGCGGGCGATCAGGTAGTCGGTGAAGTTCGTGTACCAGGCGCGGGGCTTGGCCCCGCTCTCGTCCGCGCCGATCCCGAACTCGCTGATCCAGACGGGCGCGGTGTAGTGGCGGCCTCCGGTGTCGGTGGCCGCGAAGAGGGCCTGCCGGTCCAGGGTGGCGAAGAGCTCTTCGCGGGACAGGTCCTGGTAGCGGGGGTCGTGGGTCTCGCCGGTGCCGGTGGCGCCGCTGTGGCGGGGTCCCGTGTAGCCGTAGAAGTGGGCGGAGTAGACCAGTTTCCCGGAGACGGCGAGGGTGTGCGAGAGGGTGCGGGCCGGTTCCAGGGTGGGGCGTTCGTGCGGGAGGCCGTCGAGGGGGATGCCCTGCCAGTTGATGCCCTCGACGATCACCAGCAGGTCGGGGTCGACCTCGGTGAGGAGCCGGTCGCCGAGCCGTTGGGAGGCCAGCCACCAGTCGTGGTCGTCGCCCCGGCCCCAGTTGGCGTCGTCGGTGACGGTCCTGCGGACCTCGTTGTAGAGGTCGGCCCCCACGACGCGGGGGTTGTCGCGGTAGCGGCGGGCGAGGGAGATCCAGTCCTCCTCCCAACGGGCGGTGGTCTGGGAGGTGTTCCAGCGCTCGTTCCCGTCCAGACCACAGCAGAACCGGGAGGTGTTGGTGTGGTTGTTGAGGATGACGGCGAAGCCCGCGTCGGTGGCGGCGGCCACCACCGCGTCGAAGACCTGGAGGGGGGTGAGTCCGCGCAGCTGCGGGTTGGCGGCCACGGAGGCGTCCGGGACGGGGCGGGTGTCGCGCAGCATCTCGTTGGAGAAGGGCAGCCGGATGCTGTTGGCGCCCAGTTCCCGGAAGTCGGCCAGGACGGTGGTGATCGGGACCCGGTCGAGGCCCAGGGGCATCTGATCGGCCTTCTCGCCGTCGTGGTGGCTCGCGGGGTCGTCGATGTTCCCGGATCCGCTCCAGGATCCTTGCGCACCCTGCCAGTTGACGGACGCGAGTTTGAAGCGGCGACCTTCGGCGTCCACGACGTAACGACCGCGGGTGCTCAGCGGCGGGGTCCAGGAAGCGGCGAGGGAACCGGCGGGTGCACCGGACGCGGCTCCGGGTGGGGCGGCCTGTGCCGCCGGGGGCGGGCCGGACTCGGACCGGGCCGCCGCGGCGGGGGCGCCGGGGGCGGTCAACAGCAGGGCCGTCACGAGGAGTGCCCGGTACCGGGGGCGTCGTCTCACTCTGCTCTCCGTGGTCACTGAGGGGGCGCGGGGCGCGCCCGACCGCGGGATTCTCGCCCGCCGCGGCCCGTGGTGGGTACGCCCGCGTCCGGACTTCCGGGGGAAGTCCGGATCGCCACCCCGGTCACGGGCCCGCGCGGACCGGTCGGCCCGTGTCGGACGCGGACCGGCCCGTCCGTTCAGACGCGGACCGCCCGGTAGAGCACGACCGTTCCGGGGACGGGCACGAGCAGGGCGGCCGCCAGGGCCGCGGCCAGGTATCCGGTGCCGGTCCGGTCGGCTTCGGAGAGGAAGGCGGCGGCCAGGGAGAGGAGGACCGGCAGGGCGGCGCCGGTGGCGGTGGCGAGGGCTTTGCGGCGGGGGCCCCATTCGCGGGCGTTCCACAGCAGGGCCAGTCCGGTCAGCAGGGCGATCAGGCCGATGACCTCGTTCAGCAGCGTCAGCGCCCCGGCCAGCGTCAGCAGGAGCATGACCAGCCGGACCCGGAAGCGGCCCGCGCGTCTGCCCTCGGGGTCGGCGGGCTCCTCCGGCATGCCTTCCTCGGCGAGGGCGGTGTTCGCGACGGTGCGGGGCTCGCCGAGTCGGGCCAGGACCTCGCGTATCCGGTTCTCGTCGTCGGTGCCGCCGACCGCGATGTGTTCGCGGAGGTCGGTGAGGAGTTCCCGCCGCCGGTCCTCGGGCAGGGAGGCGGCCTCGCGCTCGACGGCGGCGAGGTAGGAGTCGATCAGCGGGTGGTCGGTGGTGCTCACGTGTGGTCTCCGTCGTTCTGGGGAAGTGGTTCGTCGGCGTCCCGAAGTGCGGTCGGCCGTAAGGCGGTTCGTCGAGGTCGGCCGGCGCGGGCCCGCGGGAGCGGCCGAGGGGTGCCACGGTGCCCGGGGCGCCGTCCTCGCCGTGGTGCCGGAATCGGCACGCCGGCTGCTCCGCACCCTCCCGGCCCCTCACCCGGTGGCGAGGTCCGGCCACCGGGTGCCCGGCGGCGTGGCGCGCCGCTCCCGGCCCCGCTCCGCCTCCTCGCCCCCGCTCCCCCGTCTGCCAGCCGTCCTGCGGGGAGACGGCTCAGGGGGAAGGAGGAGGGAACGGGGCGGCGGGAACGGCGGTGGGGCCCGGCTTCAGCGGCCCGAGGGTGCGCATCGGAGCCGGACGCGTCCCGCCCGGCCCCCACCGCCTCGGAGGAGGTGGGCGATCGGCGGTCCCTCCGGTAACTCGGCGCTGCGGAGCGGCCGCTCGCGGAGCCGCGGCGGTACGCGGCGCTCCGGCGTTCCCTCGCTCGACCGGCTCGGCACCCGACCCCCTTCGCCCTCGGCGTCACCAGGAACCATGTTATGCAACATATCCATTCCTGACGCCGTTTCACAAGGTGGGACGGGAGCACGCAAACCGGTCCCCACCCCACCTCCGCCCCTACCTTTCCGGCCCCTCCCCCGGCCGTTCTCCCGGACACCCCGAGTTCGCGACCCCCGGGTGCGGGACGCGCGCGGGCCGGGGTTAGGTTGCGCAGGCCGGGCAGCGACCGGCGGCCGACGTCGGGTGACGGGGGGAGCCGCCGCGGACCACCCGGTGGCTCCATTCGATTCGACCGGTGGGCGCGTACCCGCGCGCGATCCCGGACCTGTACACCCGAGGTAGACCGCATGTCCCAGTCCCACACCAGCCGCCGCACCGTTCTGACCACTCTGGTGGCCGCCGCGGCGGGCGCTCCCCTGCTGACCGCGGTGGGCGCCGCCCCGGCGGTCGCCGCCGCCGGTGACGACACCTACGTGTCCAACACGGACCTGTACGCGAAGACCACGGAGGGCACCGACTTCGGGCGGCGCTTCAAGCGCCACGAGTTCGCCGACGCCGACCGCGCCACGACCCCGCGTCCGCGGCTGACCAGCGTCCTCGCCATCCACGGCGGCGGCATCGAGATGGGCACCAGCGAGCTGTGCCTGGCCATCGCCGGCTACAAGCCCGACACCCTGGAGCCGAAGACCGCGGGCGCCGCGGTGTACGACTACTGGATGCTGGAGGGCCTGCGCGGTTCGAACAACGGCGAGCTGCACGTCACCGCCTCGAAGTGCGACGACCCGGTGGCCCGGTCCATCGCCGCCTCCAGCGTCAACGTGCTCAGCCTCCACGGCTGCACGGCCGCTCAGGCGGGCGCCCCGGCCGGCTCGCCCAAGGGCGTGGTCGTCGGCGGCCTCAACCCGCGCTTCCGCCAGCTGCTCTCGGCGAAGCTGGGCGCGGCGGGCTTCCAGGTCCTGGGCGGCGACCCGGACCACCTCAACGGGGACCTCCCGCAGAACATCTGCAACCGGACCCTGACCGGTGAGGGCGGCGGCCAGCTGGAGCTGACCACGGAGCTGCGCCAGAGCCTGTTCGGGAACTTCTCCGGCGCCTCGAACCGTGCCACGACCACGAACACGGACTTCTGGAAGTTCACCAACGCCTGCCGCGACGCCATCGCGGCGTTGGAGGCGGAGCAGCTGGCCCGTCCCAGCCTGTTCACCTCCTGATTCCCTTCCTCTGATTCGCTTCGAGCGCGTCGTTCGACCGGGTCACTCGACTCGCGCGTGCGACCGCGTCGCTCGACCGGTCGTCTTCCGGGTCCGTCCGTAGGGGCCCGGGAGACGACCGGCTCCCGGCCCAGGCCGCCCGGTCCACCCGCGACCGGCCCCGGGTAGCACGTGTCACCCGGTGACCCGGGCGGCTCCGCCGGCTCCCGCCGGGTCCCGGGTCCGCGCGGGCACCGCCCGCCGCACTCCGGAGGACCGTCATGACCACGCTCCTGCCCGCCGCCGCCCCCGTTCCCTCCCCCGCCGCGCCGCCCACCGGGGTTCCCGAGCGCGGCGCCCTGCTGACGGCCCTGACCTCGCTCCCGACCGTGCCGGGCTCGCCGCTGGTCAGCGCGCCGACCGCGGCCTCCGCCACCGCCGCCACCGCCCGGGTCGTCGCGGACTGGGTGCCGGTGGCCCCGCCCGCGGGCACGGCTCCGGCCGCCGCGGTCCCCCAGGCCCGTCTCCTGGAGATCGCGGGCACCGTCCACCTCCAGCTGCGCGGACTGCTGCGGCTGCCGCCGGGCGGACGGCACCGCATCGGCCTGCTTCCCCCCGCCCTGCGCCCGGCCCGGACGGTGCGCGGGGTACGCCCCGGCGACACCGCCGAGGGGCGGTCCGCCTGCCATGTGGAGGTGGACGCCCGGGGCAGGCTGTGGGCGGCCGCGCCGGCGGGCGGGCCGGGCGGGGCGCGCCTGGTCACCGTCCGTCTGGACGGGTTCAGCGTGGTCCGGGGCTGACCCGGGAGGACCGTCCCGCCGCACGTCGGGCGCCCCGGTGGGAGAATCGGTGGTGAGGGGGGTTCCTTCCGCGGACGGGTCCCAGATGTCGGTGTCCACGCACGAGGTGTACGGCGCGCCCTGTTGGGTGAGCCTGATGACGCGCGACCTGGCGGCCGCGGAGCGGTTCTACGGCCGGGTGCTGGGCTGGGACTTCCGGCACACCCGGCTCGGAGAGGGTTTCCGCATGGCCTTCCACGAGGGCACACCGGTGGCCGGGATCGGAGATCTCGCGGACCGGCTGTCGGTTCCGGTGGCCTGGACGCCCTATTTCGCGGTGGAGGACGCCGATGCCACCGGCGCCCGCGTCACGGAGCGCAGCGGGACCGTGGCCGTGGGGCCGGTCTCCTTCGGCACCGGCCGGGCGGCGCTGGCCGCCGACCGGGACGGGGCGGTCTTCGGGATCTGGCAAGGCGCGGTGATCCCGGACTGGCACGTGGGCCGGGAGGAGGCGCCGGCCTGGTTGGAGCTGCGGACCCGGCACGCCTTCGACGCGGCGGTGTTCTACGGGGAGGTCCTGGAGTGGGCCTGCGGCCGGGACGACTGCTGCGATCCGCAATTCGACGCCGGGCACGTGGTGCTGCGGCGGAACGGCCGTCCGGTGGCGCGGCTGCGCGGCGGGGACCACGAGGAGGCCCCGGATCCGTCGATCCGGCCGCGCTGGCACGTGTACTTCCGGGTCCCCGATCTGGACGCGGCGGTCGCCGCGGCGGAGGAGCTGGGGGCCCGCCCGACGGCGGAGCACGGTCGGGACGACCGGAACCGCTGGACCACCCTGCGCGATCCGCAGGGGGCCCTGTTCGGGATCTCCGCCCCGCTCGGGGAGGATGCGGACCGGCCGGAGCCGGCGGGGTCCGGGTCCTGATCCCCGGGCGACCGCGAGCGGTCCGGTCAGGCCGGGAGCAGGGCTTCCGCCGCCGCGGCCGCGATGACCGCGGCGACCGTGGACAGGGCCGGCGAGTCGAGCTTCCACTGCTGCCAGAACAGCGGGACGTCCACCGGCCGGTCCGGGGCCAGGGCCACCAGGCGGCCCGCCGCGATCAGCGGGGCCGCGTGGGTCTCGGGGACGAGGCCCCAGCCCAGCCCGGCGGTGACGGCGTCCCGGAAGCCCTCGGACGTGGGGATGTGGTGGCGCAGCGCGCCCGCCCCGTGCCCGCTGCCGGTGAGGGAGCGGACGTAGGCGTCCTGGAGGTCGTCGCGGCGGTCGAAGACGATCACCGGGGCCTCCCGGAGGGCTTCGGCGAGGGGGCCCGCGCAGTACCGGGCCGCGAAGGCGGGCTGGGCGGCGGGCAGGTAGCGGACCAGACCGAGGCGGCGGACCGAGCAGCCCGCGACCGGGTCGGGGGTGGAGGTGACCGCCGCCATCACCTGGCCCTCGCGGAGCAGGGCGGTGGTGTGGGACTCGTCCTCGCGGTGGAGTTCGAGGGCGAGGGGCGGGTCCTGCGGGATGCGGGCGAGGGCGGGCAGGAACCAGGTGGCCAGTGAGTCGGCGTTGACGGCGATGGGGAGCCGGGCGGGGCCGCGGCCGTCGCCGTGGAGGCCGAGTTCGGTTCCGGCGTCGCGGGCCAGGCGGGCCAGCTGGCGGGCGTAGCGGACCACGACCTGGCCGGATTCGGTGGGGCGCGCCGGTTTGGTGCGGAGGAGGAGGACCCGTCCGGTGCGCTGTTCGAGGGCCTTGACGCGCTGGCTGACGGCCGAGGGGGTCACGTGCAGGACGGCCGCGGCCGCCTCGAAGGTGCCCTCGTCGACGACGGCGAGCAGGGTGCGGACCTGTTCCGGCGGCAGTTCCTCCATCATCGATGAAGCATAGCTAATGATGCCTAAGGATCTTTAGCTGTACTGATGGGAGCGGGTTCCGTACGTTCGGAGTCATGAACGACGGCATCCTCACCGCCGCCCTGGCCGGTTTCGGCACCGGGCTCTCCCTGATCGTGGCCATCGGGGCCCAGAACGCGTTCGTGCTCCGGCAGGGGGTGCGGCGGCAGGCGGTGTGGGCGGTCGTGGCGATCTGCGCGGTGTCCGACGCGGCGCTGATCGTGTTGGGCGTGGCGGGGGTGGGGGCCGCCGTCACCGCCTGGCCGGTGGCCCTGACCGTGGTCGGGGTGGCCGGTGGGGCGTTCCTGATCGGGTACGGGCTGCTCGCGGCGCGTCGGGCGCTGCGGCCGGGCGACGGCGAGGGGCTGGCGGCGCAGGGGCGCGTTGCCGGTTCCGCGAAGGCCGCGGTACTGACCTGCCTGGCGATGACCTGGCTCAACCCGCACGTCTACCTGGACACGGTGCTGTTGCTGGGGTCGCTGGCCTCGGACCGGGGCGACCTGCGGTGGGCCTTCGGCGCGGGGGCGGCCGTGGCCAGTCTCACCTGGTTCACCACGCTCGGTTTCGGGGCGCGGCTGCTGAGCGGGGTGCTGGCGCGTCCGTCGGCCTGGCGGGTGCTGGACGGACTGGTCGCGGCCACCATGCTGGCCATGGGCGGCATGCTGCTGGCGGGCGTCTGAGAGCCGGGGCCGGGGGCCGGGGCGGGATATCGGGGCCGGAGATCGGGATCCGCACGGGCGGCGGGGCGGTACGGGGATGTCGTACCGCCCCGCCGCCCCTGCGGGCCCTCAGGGGTCGGGGCAGTGGGTCAGCGGCCCGGGACCGTGATCGCGGCCACCGGGCAGGCGCGGGCCGCCTCCCGGAGCAGGGGGTGGCCCCCGGTCCGGATCTCGGCGTCCGGCCGGAGGATGCTGAGGCCGTCGTGGTCCTGGGTGAAGACGGCCGGGGCGGTCAGGGCGCACTGTCCGGCGCCGATGCAGCGGTCCCGGTCGATGGCGATGCCCGAATCGCCGTCGGTGCCGGTACCGGTGCCGGATTCGGCGGGGCTCACCAGGTCACCGGCAGTTCGACCATGCCCTGGAGGGTGTCCCCGGGCTTGAAGGGGATGCTGCCGGGCGGGGCGTCGAGGCGGAGGCCGGGCAGTCGGTCGAAGAGGGCGCTCAGGGCGATCTCCATTTCGGCGCGGGCCAGGTTCTGGCCGAGGCACTGGTGGATGCCGAAGCCGAAGCCCAGGTGGTGGCGGGCGGACCGGTGCCAGTCGAGGGTGTCGGGGGCCGGGTAGACGGCCTCGTCGCGGTTGATGACGGAGGTGGAGAAGACGACCCCGTCCCCCGCGCGGATGGTGTGGGTGCCGGTGTCGATGTCCTCGGCGGCGACCCGGAGCATGCCGTCGGCCACGGACAGGAAGCGCATCAGCTCCTCGACGGCGACGGGCATCAGGCTCGGGTCGGCACGGAGTTCGGCGAGCTGCTCGGGGTGGCACAGGAGGGTGTAGGCGCCCAGCGAGATCATGTTGGCGGTGGTCTCGTGGCCCGCGACCAGCAGGAGGGCGGCGAGGCCGACCAGTTCCTCCCGGTCGGTCTCCCCGGTCTCCAGGCGGTCGGCGACGAGCTCGTCGAGGAGGCCGTCACCGGGTTCGAGGCGTTTGCGGTCGATCAGCTCGCCGAGGTAGTCGTTGATGCGGTCGCGGGCGTCCTCCACGTCGGCGACGGCCGGGCCGCGCAGGAGCCTGCGGGACTGGGACTCGAAGAACTCGTGGTCGGCGTAGGGCACGCCGAGCAGGTCACAGATGACCATGGAGGGCACGGGCAGGGCGAAGTCGGCGACGAGTTCGGCCCCGGGGCCGCGGTCGGTCATGGCGTCGAGCAGTCGGTGCACGGTCTGCTCGATGCGGGGGCGCAGGGCGGCCGTCCGCTTCAGGGTGAAGGCCGGGATGAGCATGCGGCGCTGGGTGTTGTGGACGGGGTCGTCGACGCCGAGGAGGACGGTGCGGCGGTTGCTGAGGCCCTGGAAACGGGCCGAGGGCAGCGGGAAGTCCGGGTGGAGGCGGTCCGAGGACAGCCGGGGGTCGGAGAGCAGGGACCGGGCCGTGGTGTGGCCGGTGACCATCCACACGGTGCGGCCGTCGAAGAGGGTCACCCGGGAGAGGGGACGGTCCTCGCGCAGCGGCGCGTAGCCGGTGGGCGGGTGGTAGGGGCAGGTGCGGTCCTGGGGAAAGGCGACGGCTTCGGTCGTCCGGGACGTTTGGGTCATCAGAGCCTCGCTCCTGGTGGGTCCGTCGTACCGTCCCCCATTACATGCCCCAGGCACCTATCCGCTGTACCCCCGTTTCGGCCAGATCACCCGGACTGCCCCGTAGCGGGTGGGCGTGGGGGTGCGGAGGCGCGTTTGCGGTGCGGGTCCGACCGGAGGAGGGTCGGAAGGGATGCCCGAACCCGACCGTGAGGAGGAGCCGTCATGGCCATCGCCACCGTGAACCCGGCCACCGGCGAGACGCTGCGCACGTTCGAGGCGCTGGATCCGGCGGAGGTGCGGGCCCGGGTGGCGCGGGCCGCCGACACCTTCGCCGACTACCGCACCACCGGGTTCGGCGAGCGGGCGGCGCTGCTGGAGCGGGCCGCCGCGCTGTTGGAGGAGGAGTCCGAGGAGATCGCCCGCACCATGACCCTGGAGATGGGCAAACCGCTGGGCGCGGCCCGCGCCGAGGCCGCCAAGTGCGTGAAGGCCATGCGCTGGTACGCGGCGCACGCGGAGGGGCTGCTGGCCGACGAGCGGCCGGCGGCCGCGGACGTGGCGGACTCGGGCGCCTCCTCGGTGCGCGTGGTGTACCGGCCGCTGGGCGTGGTGCTGGCCGTGATGCCGTGGAACTTCCCGCTGTGGCAGGTGGTGCGGTTCGCCGCGCCCGCGCTGATGGCGGGCAACACCGGGCTGCTCAAGCACGCCTCGAACGTCCCGCAGACCGCCCTCTACCTGGGTGGGCTGTTCCGGCGGGCGGGGTTCCCGGAGGGCTGCTTCCAGACCCTGCTGATCGGCTCGGGTGCGGTGGAGGGGGTGCTGCGGGATCCGCGGGTGGCCGCGGCCACCCTCACGGGCAGCGAGCCCGCGGGGCGGGCGGTGGCCTCCGTCGCGGGGGACGAGATCAAGAAGACGGTGCTGGAGCTGGGCGGCAGCGATCCGTTCGTGGTGATGCCCTCGGCGGACGTGGCGCGGGCGGCGGCCACCGCGGTCACGGCGCGGGTGCAGAACAACGGGCAGTCCTGCATCGCGGCGAAGCGGTTCGTGGTGCACGCGGACGTGTACGAGGAGTTCGCGGAGCGGTTCACGGCCGGGATGGCCGCGTTGTCGGTCGGCGATCCGTTCCTGGAGGCCACCGACGTGGGTCCGCTGGCCACCGAGCAGGGGCGGGCGGACGTGGAGGAGCTGGTGGCGGACGCGGTGGCCCGGGGCGCCCGGGTCCGCTGCGGCGGCCGTCGCCCGCCGGCGGAGCCCCGGGGCTGGTTCTACGAGCCGACGGTGTTGGAGGGGATCACTCCGGAGATGCGGATCGACCTGGAGGAGACCTTCGGGCCGGTGGCCTCGCTGTACCGGGTGGACGGGCTCGACGAGGCGGTGGAGCGGGCGAACCACACGCCGTTCGGCTTGAGTTCCAGCGTGTGGACCGCCGATCCGACCGAGGTGGCCCGCTTCGCGCGGGACATCGGTGCCGGCGGGGTGTTCGTCAACGGGATGACCGCTTCGCATCCCGCGCTGCCGTTCGGCGGGGCGAAGCGCTCCGGGTACGGGCGCGAGCTGTCCGGTCACGGGATCCGCGAGTTCTGCAACGTGACCACCGTCTGGCAGGCCGCGGACCCGACCTGAGCGGCGCGTCCTCCCCGCGACGCCCGCCATCCGCCTCCGCCTCTGTCCCCGTTCCCGTCCCCGATTCCGGAGGCACCGTCCGCCCGGCCCGACCGTCGTGCGGGCCGGGCGGGCGGACGGCGGAGCACGGGGGCGGTTCAGCCGGTGCGGACGAGTTCCAGCACCTTGCCGCCGAGTTCGAGGGCTTCCGCCGGGGTGGGGACGCACTGCTGGAGGTCGACGAAGGCGGCTTCGGCTCCGGTCGCGCGGACGCCGGCGAGGACCGCGGCGATGTCCTCGGCGGAGTCACCGGGGCCCGGGTTGTGACGGATGTACCGGCGCAGGCCGTCCGGGTCGCGGCCCGCCTCCTCGGCGGCCCGTCGGGCGGTGTCCCACAGTCGGTCGTGCGCCGCGGGCGGCAGGGCCACTCCTACCCAGCCCGCGGCGCGGCGGCCGATCCGGCGCATCGCGGCCTCGCTGAACCCGCCGAGGTAGAGGGGCGGGCCGCCCGGTCGGGCGGGGCGCAGGCCGACGTGGGCGGCGGGGATCGTCCACCGGGCTCCTTCGTGGGCGAAGGGCTCGCGGGTCCAGAACCCGTGCAGGACGTCGAGTATCTCGTCCAGGTCGGCGCCGCGGCGCCCGAAGTCGGCACCGACGCCGCGGTACTCGTCGCGCATCCAGCCGATGCCGAGGCCCGGGTCGAGGCGTCCGTCGCTGAGCCGGTCCAGGGAGGTCAGGCCGCGGGCCAGGAGGAGCGGCGGGTACCAGGGGGCGTTGAGGGTGCTGGTGCCGAGTCGCACCCGGGAGGTGGCGGTGGCGGCGACGGTGAGGACGGTCAGCGGGTCGAGGAAGGTCTTGTACTCCGCCGGGTACGGGTCCTCGGGGGTGTGGCCGGGGTAGAGGTCCTCGGGCCGGACCGGGGTCAGGGCCCGGTCCCCCACCCACAGCGAGTGGAAGCCGGCGGCCTCCGCGTCGCGGGCGAAGGGGGCGATGAGCTCGGGACGGGCATGGGTGCCGTACTGCGGCAGGGCGATGCCGATCTGCAGGGTCATCGGGCCATGGTCCGACGCGCGGTCTCCGGGGTGGTGGGTTTCCGGCCGCGTTCCCGCCGCACCCGCGACCGTGCCCGGCCCCTGTCGCCCCGGCGGCCCTCGCGAGCCGACGCCGCCCCGGCGGATCCGCAGGTCGCGCGCGGGATGCCCGTCGGCGGCCGGTACGGAGGCCCTGGGCTTCCGTACCGGCCGCGTCCGCTCGGAGCGCTCCGGTCCGCGGGCCATCGTGATGTCCCGATCCCACCCCCGTAGGCATCGGGAACCGCCCGCCACGGCCGGACGAGCCGCGGATCCGGGCCATCGGCCCGGCAAAACGACTCGTTTCGTTTCGGTGATGATCATGCGTCGGGTCGGAGCCCTTGTCAATACGACTCGTTTCGTTTCGTGGCGCTAGCATCGGGGCGTGACTCCTCCTCCGCCTCCCCCGGACCCCGCCCGCCGCAACGAGCGGGCCTCCCGCGCGATCACGACGGCCGCCCTGGAGCTGTGCCGCGAGATCGGCTACGCCAAGGTCAGCGTGGACGCGATCGCCGCCCGCGCCGGGGCGAGCAAGGCCACCATCTACCGGTGGTGGCCGCACAAGGGGGCGGTCCTGCTCGACGCCTTCCTGGAGGAGGCCGCCGACGACGCGGCCTTCCCCGACACCGGGGACCTCGTCGCCGACCTGCGCACCCAGATGAACTCCGCCATCGCGGCGATCGGGGGCCCCTCGCTGTGGCCCCACTACACGGCGCTCATCGGCGAGGCCCAGCACCGGCCGGAGCTGGCCGAGGCCATCTACGAGCGGTTCATCGGCCCGCTGGAGGACGCCGCCGCGGAACGGATCCGGGCCGCCCAGGCCCTCGGACAGGTCGACCCCGGCCTGGACCCGTACGTCCTGGTGGACCTGCTCTACGGGGCCCTCTACTACGCGCTGCTCCTGGTCCGCAAACCCGCCGACCCCGCCTACGTGGACACCCTCCTCGCCACGGCCTTCCGCACCTGGACGCCCCGCCCGCCGGAGCCCGACGGCCCGGTCGCCCCCGCGAGCTGACGGAGTCGCGGACCGGCGGAAGCCGCTCCGACCGCCGCGCGGCACGGAGCGGGCCGGAGCGACAGGAAAGCCGCATTGCGCCCGACGGCCGTGCCGGGGCAAGCTGCCCGGGGACACGGGCAGGGGAGCCCGGGCCGGGAGGGTCGTACGGGGCATGCGGAGCAGGAACCTCATCACGGCGGCACTGTGCGCGGTCGCCGCGGTCGTCGTCTCGGCCGCCATGACCTGGGTGGTGCCGCCGCCGGAGGCCGACGCCTCCGGCGGCGAGGGCGGTCGCGGCGGGGCGGCGGCGCCCCTGCGCGCCCTCGGGGACGGCGCGGAGCCGGGCTCCGGGACCTCGGCCCCGCCCGCCGGTGGGCCCGCCCGCACCGCCGTGCCGCCGCCCTCCGGACCACGGGCCCCGGGATCGCCGCCCGCGTTCGTCGGCACCCTGTTCCCGGCGGGCCTGACCGGTGGCCACTACTGCACGGCGACCGTGGTGCGCAGTCCTGGTCGGGACCTGATCGTGACGGCGGGCCACTGCCTGACGGAGGGTCCGACGGGCTCCGGCGGGGCGGTGTTCGCCCCCGGCTACGCCGACGGCCGCGCCCCGTACGGGACCTGGCGCCTGACGGAGGTCACCGAGGATCCGCGCTGGGCCCGGGACGGGGAGGACGCCTACGACCTGGCCTTCGCCCGGCTGGCCCCCGACCTGACCGGGCGGCGCGTCGAGGAGGTCACGGGCGCGGCCCCGCTGGACACCCGGGGGCGGACCCGGGAGACCGTGACCGTCACCGGCTATCCGTCGGCGGCCGATGCGCCGCACACCTGCACCGCCACCGCCGCTCTGCCCGATCCGGAGCTCCAGCGGTTCGACTGCGCCGGTTTCCCCACCGGTACCTCCGGCAGCCCCTGGATCGCCCGGGACGGGCGGATCGTGGGCGTGTTGACCGGCGGGGACACCGACGACCGGTCCACCAGCACGGTGCTCGGCCCCTGGGCGGGGGCCCTCTACGCCCGGGCCACCGCGGGCCGTTGACCGGCCGGGGCGGTCAACGGGCGGCGAGCGCGGCGAGCGCGGCCCGGACCAGTTCCTCGGGTGGCAGGGTCGGGTCCAGCACCACGGCCCGCTCCTCGGGGGCGGGCTCCTCCAGGTCGGCGAACTGGCTGTCCAGGAGCGCCGCCGGGAAGAAGTGTCCGGTGCGGGCGGCCAGGCGCTCGGCGATCAGCTCGCGAGAGCCGCGCAGGTACACCAGGCGCAGTCCGGGCGCCAGGGAGCGGAGCAGGTCGCGGTAGGAGCGCTTGAGGGCGGAGCAGGTCAGGACCAGGGAGCGGCCCTCCGCCTCCGCCCGCGCGGCCCGATCTCCGAGGGCCCGCAGCCAGGGCTCCCGGGCCGCGTCGTCGAGGGGGATCCCGGCCGCCATCCGGGCCAGGTTGGCGGCGGGGTGGAACGCGTCGGCCTCCGCGTAGGCGCAGTCGAGGGCCTCGGCCAACAACCGGCCCAGGGTGGTCTTGCCGGAGCCCGAGACGCCCGTCACCACCACCGTCACGCGCCGGTCGGGGCGCTCGGGGCGGACCGCCGGGCGGGCGGGGCGCGGGTCACGGCCGGTGCCGTCTTCGGGTGCGTCCATGGCCCCATCCTGCGGTACGGACGGCGTCCCGGACGGGGCGGGCCGGTCGAACGCCCGGACTCCCGCCAGCGATTCAAGAGGAATGTGCATTACATCTATTCATCTGCAAAGCTTGTCGGATGATCCGAATAGCCCGATTCACCGTCGAACGCTGGTCCTCACTGGTGCCACCGCTCGCCCTCGTCCTGCTCGTCGCGGCCTGGGGCCGGACGCTGCCCGGGGCGGCGGTCGCGGTCGTGGCCGTCTGCCTGGCCGGCGCGGTCCTGGCCGCCGTCCACCACGCCGAGGTCGTGGCGCACCGGGTCGGTGAACCCTTCGGATCCCTCGTGCTCGCGGTGGCCGTCACCATCATCGAAGTGGCGCTCATCGTCACGCTGATGTCGGACGGCGGGCCGAAGAACGCCACCCTGGCCCGGGACACCGTCTTCGCGGCCGTGATGATCACCTGCAACGGCATCGTGGGACTCGCCCTGCTCAGCGCGGCGTTGCGGCGGAAGACGGCGGTGTTCAACGCCGAGGGCACCGGCGCCGCCTTCGCCACCGTCACCACGCTGGCCGGGCTCAGCCTGGTGATCCCCACCTTCACCACCAGCAAGCCGGGTCCGGAGTTCGCCCCGGCGCAGCTGGTGTTCGCGGCGCTGGCCTCGGTGTTCCTGTACGGGCTGTTCGTCGCCACCCAGACCTTCCGGCACCGGGACTACTTCCTGCCGGTGACCCGACAGGGGGAGGTCATGCGGGAGGACGACCACGCCAACCCGCCGTCCCGGCGCACCATGTTCATCAGCCTGGGCCTGCTGGGCGTGGCGCTGCTGGCGGTCGTCGGCCTGGCGAAGAGCGTCTCCCCGGCCCTGGAGAGCGGGGTGGCGGCGGCCGGGCTGCCGCCCGCCGTGGTGGGCGTGGTCATCGCCCTGCTGGTGCTGCTGCCCGAGACCATCGCGGCGGTCCGCGCGGCCCGGCGGGACCGGGTGCAGACCAGCCTCAACCTGGCCTACGGCTCGGCGATGGCGAGCATCGGCCTCACCATTCCGGCGGTGGCCCTCGCCTCCATCTGGCTGTCCGGACCGCTCGTCCTGGGTCTGGACCCGACGCACATGGTGCTGCTGGCGCTCACGGTGGCCACGGGCAGCCTGACGATCGTGCCGGGCCGCGCCACCCTGATGCAGGCGGGCGTGCACCTGTCGCTGTTCGGCGCGTACCTGGTCCTGGCCGCGAACCCCTGAGCGGAGCGGGGGCGTCCGGAGGGGCGGTACGGCCGGTGGGCCGCACCGCCCCTCCGGTGTTCCCGGGACGGTCCGGTCAGTCGGCGGGGCGTCCCGGAGGCACCGGTCCCCCGCCCGTCCCGGGGGCCGGGCCCGACGCGGAACCGCCCGCCTCCTCGTCCAGCCCCCGCTGTGCCGCGAAGAAGAACACCTTCAGGACCACCGAGACGAACAGCAGGTCGGCGAGGATCTGCCCGGCGACGAGGATCCGCGCCGGGTCGGTCTGCGCGGCGATGTCCCCGTAGCCGACCGTGCCGAGGGTCACGATCGCGAAGTACAGGGCGGAGGTCCGGCCCATCGGCTCGGTGAAGCTGCCGGGCGAGACGGTCGAGAGGGAGACGTAGGCCCCCGCGAAGAGGGTGAGGAACACCGGGAGGGCGATGGCCAGCCCCTCGGCGGCCCGTACCTGGGGCAGGTCCGAGCGGAGGATGCAGCGCAGTTGCCAGGCCAGCACGCCCGCGAAGGCCACCGCGCCGCACACGAAGTAGAGGAGGGCGCCCACGTCCCCCGGGCGGCCGTCGAAGGGCGCGGCGTAGTAGAGCCACACCACGGCGGCCACCGTCAGCAGGGACCGTACGACGGCCCGGGCCAGGGCCCTCCGGCGTTCCGTCGGTTCCAGCGCCTTCAGCCGTCGCCCACTCATCCCGGCACCTCCGTCGCGCTCCGCCGGTTCCCGTCCGGGCCGCCGCCCGGAGCGGAACCGGGCCGTCCTCCCCCGAAGCATCGCCCATCGGGGCGTCCGGGCCGGGGACGCGCCGTCCCCGCGCGCCCCGGCCCCGACGCGGCCGGACGGTCGCGCGAGCACGGCATCGAGCGGGCGCGCGAGCGGACGGGCGGTCGGTCGGGCCGTCAGGTGGTCAGGCGGGGAAGCCGGGCGGGAAGGCCGGGGCGGCCGGGGCCGGGCCCAGGGTGGTGGTGCCGGGGGCCGAACGGTGTCCCAGGCCGGTCCGGTAGGCGTCCATCGCGGCCTCGGTGCGGCCCTCCCGCCGCAGCAGGTCCCCCAGCAGGCGGCACAGATCGGCGAGGTCGCCGCCGGCTCCGCTGCGCTCCAGCAGGGCGAGGGCGCGGACGTAGTGCTCCTCGGCCCGCTCGGGCTCGGCCCGGTCCTCCGCGATGAGTCCGAGCAGCCGGTGGGCTCCGGCGGCGTGCACGGCGCCGTGCCGGTCGTCGAGGTCGAGGAGGACCACGAGCAGTTCCTCCGCCTCCGCGGGGCGACCCAGTCGGCGCAGCACGTCGGCGAGTTCCACCTCGACCTGGGCGGTGTACAGGGCCGCCCGCTTCGCGGCGAGCATGCCCCGGGCGGTCCGCAGTTCCGCTTCCGCGGCGGTCAGCTCCCCCTTCTGCGCCAGGACGTACCCGCGCATCCAGTGGCAGTGGGCGAGGTCGGTGCGCAGTCCGGTCTGGCGGTAGAGCTCCTGGGCCTTGGCGAGGGAGGCGTCGGCCTCGGCGGCCCGGCCCTCGGCGAGGAGGGTGCGGGCCACCTGCCGGTGCATGCCGGCGACGAGCGCGGGATCGCCGACCCGGGGGGCCAGGGCGAGGGCCGCTTCGGCGGCGTGTGCGGCGCGGGCGTGGGCGCCCATGTCGATGTAGGGACCGATGACGGCGGTGTAGAGGAGGACCAGGGACTCGGGGTCGGGGAGGCCGCCCGCGGCCAGTTCCTCGACGGCGGTCTCCAGCAGGTAGCAGGCGTAGCGGAGTTCACCGGCGAGCAGGTGGGCCACGGCCCGGCCGCGTACGGCCCGGGTGCGGGGCAGCGGGGGCACGGGCCCGAGGAGGCTTTCGGCGGCTTCGAAGTGGCGCCGGGCGTCGCCCAGTTCACCGGCCTCCAGGGCGCATTCGCCCAGGCCGAGGTGGGCTTCGGCGCGTTCCGGGTCGAGGCCCAGGTGTTCGGCGTCGGTGAGCAGGCGCCGGTAGTGCACGGCGGCCTCGTCGGGAGCGCCGGTGGCCAGTCGGCGCTGGGCATCGGTGAGGTCCAGGCGCAGGGCCGTGGCCTGGTGGGCGGGTCGCCCGGTGGCCAGTTCCTCGAAGGTGGTGCCGAGTCGCTCGGCGAGGAAGCGCAGGGCCGTCTCGGAGGGCCGGACGCGGCCGGACTCCAGGGTGGAGATGTAGGCGGCGGTGTAGGCGGGCTCGGCCAGCCGGCGCTGGGTCAGTCCCCGCTCCGTGCGCAGCCGTTGCACCCGTCGCCCGATGTCGGACGGTGCGTCCACGGTGAACCCCCTCGTCTCGTGCGCCCTCCCCCAGTATTCCGGGCCGCCGGGCATTGCGCGGGCCCGGTGCGCCCCCCTAGGTTAAGCGGCCTGTTCATCCTACTTACAGATGGACTTAACTTCGTTTGCGGGGAGAGGTCTTCAGATGCGTACGACCATGCGCAGGGCCGTGACGGCGGCCGGTACGGCCGTGGCGGTCACGGCGGTCCTGGCGGCGGTGCCCGGTACGGCCACGGCGGGTCCGACCGCCGCGCCCGCCGCGGACCCGGTCCGGGTGGAGGTCGAGGTGCCCGGCCCCGAGCACGGCACGGTGGCGGGCTCCGGGCACCGTCGGGTGCCCGCCCGGGGCAAGGCACGCCCGGCGGGCACGCTCTCGCCCGCCGAGCGCTCGGCCGACGGCGAGGTCCGGCGCCTCATCGGCAAGGGGCCCACCGCGGACCGTCTGGACATCGTGGTGGTCGGGGACGGGTACACCGCCGCCGAGCTGGGCGCCTTCCGCACCGACGCCAAGGAGATCTGGGAGGAGCTCGCGGCCGTGGAGCCGTACGCCACCTACCGGAACCTCTTCAACGTGTGGACGGTGGACGCCGTCTCCAAGGAGAGCGGGGTCTCCGGGGACCCGGGGCAGGGCGTGGTGCGGGACACCGCCCTCGGCTCCTCCTTCTGGTGCGACGGCATCGAGCGGCTGCTGTGCGTGGACCAGGCGAAGGTGGACTCCTACGTGGCGAAGGCCCCCGAGGCCGACCTGGTCGTGGTGCTGTCCAACAGCTCCAAGTACGGCGGCGCGGGCTACAACGAGCCCAGCCCCACCCTGGGCTACGAGGGCATATCCACCGCCTC
Source organism: Streptomyces sp. NPDC097619 (assembly GCF_040302735.1). Classification (NCBI taxonomy): domain Bacteria; kingdom Bacillati; phylum Actinomycetota; class Actinomycetes; order Kitasatosporales; family Streptomycetaceae; genus Streptomyces; species Streptomyces sp. NPDC097619. The sequence goes on from NZ_JBEOSD010000097.1 coordinate 29,070, forward strand.
CGCGGGCAACGACCGCTCGGGGCAGGTCGCCATCCACGAGACCGGGCACTCCCTGGGCAAGCTCGCCGACGAGTACTTCTACCCGGGCTACCCCGGTTACGAGCAGTACTCCGGTCCCGAGCCGGCCGACTCCAACATCTCGGTGCTCGGCGCGGGCGCCCTGGCCGCGCAGAAGACGAAGTGGCACCGCTGGCTGGGCGAGACCTCCCCGGACGGCGGCACGGTCGGGGCCTACGAGGGCGGCGGCTACTTCGTGAAGGGCCTGAACCGGCCCACCGACAACTCCCTGATGCGGGTGCTGGGCAAGCCCTTCAACCTGCCGGGCGTGGAGGCGATGATCGCCGGCTTCCACCGGCACGCCCGCCCCGTCACCCCGGTGACCGAGCCCGGCCGGACCCTGCGCCCCGGCCAGAGCGTGAAGATCGAGGTGCCGAAGCTCAAGGCCGCGGACGGGCGTCGGATGAAGATCCGCTGGTACCTGGACGGCAAGGAGCTGACGGGCCTCGCGGGCCGCACGGAGGTCCCGGTCGCGAAGCTCGCCGGCCGCCTCGCGGACGGGCGCAAGCACAAGCTGTCGGTGGCGGTCCAGGACCGGACCCCCGCGGTGCGCGATCCGAAGGTCGCCGCCGCCATGAAGGCCGTGGTGCACTGGAAGGTCCGGCTCTGAACCGTCACCGGCCGGTCCGGCCGCCCTACGGGTACAGCGTGTAGAGCAGCCGGTTCGGACTGACGGCCGGGGTGCCCGTGAGCACGCCGACGGTCGCGTTGGTGACCAGCGCCCGCTTCACCTGGGCCGGGCTGTCCCCCGGGTACCGGCCCAGGTGCAGGGCGGCGGCGCCGGCGGCGTGCGCGGTGGCCATCGAGGTGCCGCTGAGGGTCGCGGTGGCCATGTCGGAGTCCTTCCAGGCCGAGGGGATGCCGACGCCGGGGGCGAACAGGCTGACGCACTGCCCGTAGTTGGAGGAGGAGGCCCGCCGGTCGGCGCGGTCGCTCGCGGCCACGCTGATGATCTCCGGCAGCCGGGCGGGCGAGGTGGTGCAGGCCCCGTCCGGGCGGGCCGAGCTGCCGGCCGAGGCCGTGTAGGTGATGCCGGCCCTGATGGAGGCGCTCACGGCGGCGTCCAGGGCGCTGCTGACCGCACCGCCCAGGCTCATGTTGGCCACGGCGGGTCGGACGGCCTTCGCGGTGACCCAGTCCACCCCCGCGATGACCCCGGAGGTGCTGGCGGAGCCCTGGCAGTTCAGGACCCGCACCGAGACCAGTCCGGCCGCTTTGGCCACGCCGTAGGTGCGACCTGCGACGATGCCGCCGACGTGCGTGCCGTGCCCGTTGCAGTCCTGGCCGCCCCCGCCGTCACCGACGGTGTCGGTGCCCGGGACCGCCCGGCCGCCGAACTCGGTGTGCGTGAAGCGCAGTCCGGTGTCGATGACGTAGACACGCACCCCGGGGGCCGTGGTGAGCCAGCTGTAGGTGGTGGACAGCGGCAGGTTGCGCTGGTCGATGCGGTCCAGTCCCCAGGGCGCGTCCGGCTGGGTGCCCGGGGCGGCCCCCGCGACGGGGGCGGGCGCCGGGGCGCCGGTCAGGCGGACCACGGTGTCCTGGTGGACCCGGGCCACGCGGGGGTCGGCGGCGACGGGCAGGGTACGGGCTCCGCCGGCACGCCTGGCCAGACCGCTGATCCACGAGGCGGACATCGCGGCGGTGGCCTTCGAGGCTCTGACCT
>NZ_JBEOSD010000098.1:0-30403 GCF_040302735.1 Streptomyces sp. NPDC097619
TGTCCACGAAGTTGGTGATCAGCCAGTTCAGGTTCTGTGCCGCCTGGCTCATGGAACTCAACTAACGCTCCTGCTGGTGAGTGGGGCCGGTGCGGGACCGGCCGTCCGTCGTTCACGGGGCCGGTTCGTGCGTCACGAGCCGTCCCTGGTCGCCGGGCCGGGCGGGGGCCTCAGGAGTCGCGGCCCGGGCGACGGCGCAGGAGGGCGAAGCCCAGACCGGCCGCGCCGGCGGCCGCCAGTCCGCCACCGGCGGCGAGCAGCACCGGGCCCTCGGACCCGCCACCGTCCTCCACGCCCCCGGCACCGGCCTCGACCCCGCCCTTGGGCAGCACGTGGTCGGCCACGGCCGCCTTCCCGTCCTTCCGCGCCATGCCGGCCTCGCCGGCCGTCCCGGCCTTCCCGTGCTTCTCGGCCGTCGTGGCCTTCCCCGTGGCCCGGTCACCGGTGGACTTCTCGACGGTGTACTTCTCGATCAGACGGCCGCGGAAGTCGTAGACCCAGCTGTCGCCGCCGCGCTTGCCGTCGATCACGACGAACTTGGTGCGCTTGCCGTCCCGCACGAGCTTGTAGGTCCAGCCGTCGTCGACGGTGCTCGGGTTCTTCAGGTCGACGGCGCCGAGGAAGCTGCCGTTCGGCATGGAGATCTCCACGCGCGGCCCGCCCGCCCCGCCCGTGAAGAGCTTCGCGATGCGCCCGTCCGGCAGGGCTACGCGGGCCGGGGCGGAACGGCGGTCGTCCTTCTTGTGGTGGCGGTGCTGCTGCCGGTCCTCGCGGCGCTCGTCCTTGCGCTTCTCGTCCCTGTCCTTCCGCTTCTCGTCCTTCTTCGCGCCGCCCTCGACCCAGGAGGTCACGGTGCCGTTCGGCTGGAGGACCACGTGCAGGCCGTTGTGCTGCCCGTACGCGGGCCGCCCGTCCGTGCTGACCAGGGTGTCGAGGTGGACCCCGCCGGCGGAGATCCGGGCCTCGACGTTCCCGTCGCCGAAGCGGTACACCCGGGCCAGGGAGCCGTCGGCGAGGGTCACGGTGGTGACGAAGGTGCGGACGCGCTCGGAGGTGCGGTCCCCTTCGCGCTGCGCCTTGTCCTGCCGGTCCTGCCGGTCCTGGCTCTTGTCCTGGTCCTGGGACCCGGCCTCGTGGTGGGCGGGCTGCTCGACTCCGGTGCCGGGGAGCTGCCCGGCCGGGCCGTCCGAGTCGGCGAAGGCGGCGCCGACCGGGAGGGCCAGTACGGCGGAGGCGCCGGCGACGACGACGGCGGTGCGGAAGGTGCGGCGGGTGACGCGCATGACGGTGTCCTCGTGATGGGGGTGCCGCCGTGAACCGGCGGGCTGTCCGTGGGAAGTGGGGGGAGTCCGTGCCACCACTGACGCTACGAGGCCGATATGTGGGCCATCCGTCGAGAACGTAACGGAACTCCCCAGACTCCCTCACATCCCCGTAAATGCCTCATACCGGCCACCCCGATCCCGCGGTACGCCCCTCATCGGGCTCCGGCCGACCCCCCGGTCGCCCCCGGACCGGACCGGGGGACAACCCCTCCGGGTACCCCTAGGGGATGTCACAGCTCAGCCGCAAAGGTCCCGTCTTGGCGCCGCCCGCTCACCGCTGCGTCGCCGACCAGGTACGTTCGGGCACGTGGCTGGATTCAGGATCGGACGCGGCCGGGACAACCGCACCCCCCAACAACCCCCGCGGCAGCAGCCGTACGGACAGCAGCAGCAGGTGCCGCCGCCGTACGGCGGGCAGCCCTACCCCCCGCAGCAGCAGTGGCCCCAGCAGGGCACGGGCGGCGGCAGCGGCAACTCGTACGGACAGGGACAGGGGCACGGGCACGGCGAGCCGGAGTACTTCGGCGACCCGCACCACCCCCAGGGCGGGCACCCCCAGCAGGGGGGCCACCCGCAGCAGCAGCCGTACGACCACGGCCGCGCCCCGCACGGGGCCGGGCGCGGACAGGGCGGCCAAGGCGGCCAGGGCTACGGTCAGGGTCGGGACGGCTACGGCCAGGACGGCTACGGGCACGGGCCCGGCCCCGGCGACCCGTACGGCCCCCAGGGCGGCGACCCGGGCCACACCCGGGCCTTCGCCATCGGGGAGGACCCGTACGGCGACGGCGCCACCTACCGCGCCGGTGCGGCGGAGGCCCCCGCGGCCGGCCCCCGACTGCCCTGGAAGCAGCTCCTGCGCGGCATCGTGATGCGTCCGGGCCCCACCTTCCACCAGATGCGGGACTACCCGGTCTGGGGGACGGCCCTCGCCGTCACCTTCCTCTACGGCCTGCTCGCCGTCTTCGGACTGGACGAGGCCCGCGACGACGCGATCAACTCGACCCTGTCGAAGGCCGTGCCGATCGTGCTCTCCGCGGGCGTGGCCTTCGTGATCTGCGGGCTGGTGCTGGGCGCCGTCACGCACACCCTGGCCCGCCAGCTCGGCGGCGACGGGGCCTGGCAGCCCACGGTGGGCCTGTCCATGCTGGTCATGACCATCACCGACGGCCCCCGCCTGATCTTCGCGGTCTTCCTCGGCGGCGAGAACGGCCTCGTGCAGGTGCTGGGCTGGCTGACCTGGCTGGCGGCGGGCGCCCTGTTCACCTCGCTGATCAGCAAGGTGCACGACCTGCCCTGGCCCAAGGCCCTGGGCGCCTCCGCCATCCAGCTGATCGCCCTGCTCTCGATCATCAAGCTGGGCACGCTGTAGCGGCACCCGCGCACGGCATGTGACACGAGGAGGGCCCCGGCGATCCGCCGGGGCCCTCCTCGTGTCACATGCGGCTACCGTGCCGCGCCGTGCGTCGCCGCGCGGGCTCAGGCGTCGAGGACCTGGCCCTCGCGCTTGACCACCGGCGGCTCCACGCTCCACGGGAACTCGATCCAGTCGTCCGTGCGCTTCCACACGTACTCGCACTTCACCAGCGAGTGGGACTTCTCGTAGATCACCGCGGACCGGACCTCGGCCACGTGGTCGAGGCAGAAGTCGTGCACGAGCTTGAGCGTCTTGCCCGTGTCGGCGACGTCGTCCGTGATCAGGACCTTCTTGTCGGAGAAGTCGATCGCGTCCGGCACCGGCGCCAACATGACGGGCATCTCCAGCGTGGTGCCCACGCCGGTGTAGAACTCCACGTTCACCAGGTGGATGTTCTTGCAGTCGAGCGCGTACGCCAGCCCGCCCGCGACGAACACGCCGCCGCGCGCGATGCTCAGCACGATGTCCGGCTCGTAGCCGTCGTCCGCGATCGTCTGCGCGAGCTCGCGGACGGCCTTTCCGAAGCCGTCGTACGTCAGTGATTCGCGTACCTGGGTCATTCCGGCCTTCCCACCTGGGTGCGGTGGAAGTTCACGAAGGACCGCGAGGCCGTCGGGCCGCGCTGGCCCTGGTACCGCGATCCGTACCGCTCACTTCCGTAAGGGAACTCTGCGGGCGAGCTGAGCCGGAACATGCACAGCTGCCCGATCTTCATCCCGGGCCACAGCTTGATCGGGAGCGTGGCGAGGTTCGACAGCTCCAGGGTCACGTGCCCCGAGAACCCGGGGTCGATGAACCCCGCGGTCGAATGGGTCACGAGGCCCAGCCGCCCGAGACTGGACTTCCCCTCCAGTCTGGAGGCGATGTCCTCGGGCAGCGAGATGACCTCGTAGGTCGAGGCGAGCACGAACTCGCCCGGGTGGAGGATGAACGCCTCGTCCCCCTCCGGCTCCACCAGACGGGTCAGGTCCGGCTGCTCGGTGGCGGGGTCGATGTGCGCGTAGCGGTGGTTCTCGAACACCCGGAAGAAGCGGTCGAGACGTACGTCGATGCTGGAGGGCTGCACCATCGATTCCTCGAACGGGTCGATGCGCACCCGTCCGCTGTCGATCTCGGCGCGGATGTCCTTGTCTGAGAGAAGCACGTCCCGAGGATACGCAGAGCGCGCGGGCCACCCCCAATCGAAGCCGCCCGCGCGCCCACCCTGACCGGCGCTTCCGCCCGCCTACCGCTTGACCGGGGCCACCGGCACGGCATGCCGCAACCGCGCGCACCGCGGGCACCGGATGAGCCGTCCCGGCCCGATCCGCCCGGGGCCGAGGTGCTGCATCGGGAACGTGGCGGTACTGAACACGTGCCCTTCGGCACAGCGGACGACGGTGTGCTCCATCGAGTCCCTTTCCCCAGGAATCCTCAGCGACGAATCGCCACATTAGGGGATGAACCAGAGCCCGCCGCACACGGCGCTCCGCAGTCCCACGCTACGCCCCAACTCCCGCCCCGGAGCACCGCGTCCACCCCCCACGCACGCGAAAGCCCCCGGGCTGCGGCGCCGGGGGCGGATCATGAGGTAGAGTGACCGAGCACGCGGAACAGTCAACTGTCTCGCTCTGCGGATGTAGTTTAATGGTAGAACATGAGCTTCCCAAGCTTATAGCGCGGGTTCGATTCCCGTCATCCGCTCGTGAAATGAAGGCCCAGGTCGATTTCGACCTGGGCCTTCATCGTTTTCCGGGATTCCCGGACTCCCGGACTCCCGGATCTCCGGATTCCCGTATCTCCGGATTCCCGGATCTCCGGGTTCGGGCTCGTGTGCGGGCTTCTTGGTGTGCGCTCCCCGACCGGTCCGTACGGGAGGTCGGGGGGCCACCCGAACGCGGGGTTCCGCGGAATGATCCCGGCCGGCTCCGTACTGCTCCCGGCCGGCTGTCTCCACCAATGGGTGAAGGTCAACTCTCTTGCCGATTCCTGGAGTTGCCTCGGCGCGTTCCCGGTGCGGTCCCAAGATCAGGGACCCCAGGACCTCATAGAAGGAGCAGTCTGTGAGCACGTGGAACGGAACGGACCCGCACACGCCGCCCGCCGGCGACGGTCGGAACCGGCGCAGTTTCCTGAAGGCCGCCGGGATCGCCGCCGTGGCCACCGGCGCCGTGGCCGGTGGGCTCGGAGCGGGTGAGGCGTCCGCCGACGTCCGGCGACGGACGGTGGGGGGCGGGTCCGCCGAGGTCTCCCTGCCGACGGAGCCGATCGGGAGCATCCCGCGCCCGGCGCACCTGATCCAGGCGAACCAGGACTACGCGCGGGGCCGGATCTCCCTGAAGGAGTTGGACGCGCACCGCGAGCGCGCCTTACGCGACACGATCGAGAAGTTCGTCGCGACCGGCTCCCCGGTCATCACCGACGGCGAGCAGAGCAAGCCGAGCTTCGCCACGTACCCGGTGGCGGGGCTGAAGCTGAACCCGGGCGGGCAGGTCGTGCCGTTCGCCGACGGGCACACCCGGCAGCTGCCCCTGCTGACGCAGCCGGACTTCCGGTACCAGGCGCACGCCGGGGACTACCTGAAGAAGACGCGCTCCGTGCTGCGGACGATCCGCTCGATGACGGACCTCCCCGTGAAGCAGGCGGTGATCGCCCCCTCGATGCTGAGCATGTTCTATCCGCCGCTCGGCATCAGCGGGTACTCGAAGCAGGAGTTCCACGACGACCTCGTCAACGAGGCGGAGGCGGACCTGCGGGGTTGCCTCGACGCCGGCGCCCACAAGGTCCAGATGGACTTCACCGAGGGCCGCATCTCCTTCAAGCTGGACCCGGACGGCGGGATGCTGCGGGAGTTCGTGGCCCTGAACAACGAGGTCCTGGACCGCTTCTCCCCCGAGGAGCGGCAGCGGATCGGCGTGCACACCTGCCCCGGTGGCGACCAGGACTCCACCCACAGCGCGGACGTCGACTACAAGAAGTTCCTGCCGCGCTTCTTCGACCTGCACGCGGGCAACTTCTACCTCCAGATGTCCAGCGAGCCGGACCGCCGCAGCGTGCTGGCCCTGGTGCGGGAACACCTCAAGCCCAACCAGCGGGTGTTCATCGGGGTGACCGACCCGATCGATCCCCGGGTGGAGACCCCGATCGAGGTCCGGGACCGGGTCCTGGAAGCCGCCGAGTTCATCCCGCCGTCCCAGCTCGGCACCTGCGACGACTGCGGGTTCGCCCCCTTCGCCGACGACAGGTCGACGCCCCGGGAGACCGCTTTCGCCAAGATCCGCGCGCGGATCGAGGGCACCCGGCTGGCCGAGCAGCGCCTGCGCGGCTAGCCGGTGCGGCCGGGTCGGTCCGTACCGACCCGGCCCCCTCACGAACCCCTCGGAATCGACGAGCAGAGAGAAGACGGTCCTGATGAGCATCCTGCACAAGATCGGTGCAACCGGCGCCACCGGCGTGATCGTGGCCGCACTGGCGCTGGGCGCCGCCTCCACCGCGTCGGCTGCGGCGGTGTCCGCGACGCCCGCGGACACCGGTTCCTTCCTGACCAGCCCCGCCGCCTCCGACACCGTGCTGACCGGCCCGGCCGGCGCCGCGGCCCTGGGCGGCGGACTGGTCGGCGGCATCGTCGACGCGCAGGGCGAGACCCTGGGCGCGGCGGTCAAGCAGACCGCCGCGGGCGTCCCGGCCGTACTGCCCCTGCTGACGAAGCCGCTCCGCACCCCGTAGGTCCCGGCGCGCGACCCTGACCCGCCCACCGACCGGATGTTCCGGAGGCGGGGAGGCGGGTCAGGGCCCCTACGGACCTGAGGACGACCTACGGGATGAGGCGGCGGTGCGCGGCGCGGGCGTGGGTCAGTCGGGCCACGGCCGTGCCGAGGGCGGCCGCCGTGAGCAGGCAGGCGATCCGCGTCAGGTCGTACGGGGCGGCCCAGGTGATGACGCCCATCGGCGGGGTGGCGAAGGCGTTGAGGACGGCCCAGCACAACAGGGCGCTGCCGGGGGCCGCGGCCAGTCGGGCGCCCCCGCTGATCAGGGCGACCACGAGGGAGAGGGCGACGAGGTCGGCGGTGGCGTCCTGGTGCCCGAGGAAGTTGAAGACGCCGACCACGGCCAGGGCCGCCGCACCCATCAGGGCCCAGACGGACGGCGTGGCGGCGGGGGCGGGCACGGGACGCCATCGGCGGTGGCCGGAGTGGACGGGCATCCATTCGAGCACGGCAGCCTCCTCGCTTCCTCCCCTCCGTCGGGGCCCACGCCATGGTGCCCTACGCCGCGCTCCTCCCGCTCGGGGCCCCGGATCACGGGGACCGGAGGGGCTACGGGGGCCCGTGAGGTGTCCGTGGAAGCCGTCAGTCGAGGCCGTCAGTGGGTCGGTCGCCGGGACGCGGACGGCGGGGGGGTGAGCCGGTCAGTGGGGGGTGTCCTGGGTGGCCGGGAAGGCGGGGCCGTGGCCGGGGACGATGGTGGCGGCCGTGGCGAGGACCCGGCGGCGGGAGGCGCGGAGGACGGCCTGGTCGGGGGAGACCGGGTCCTGGACCGGGCCGTCGGGACGCCACCACAGGTCGCCCACGAAGGCCGTGACGCCCTCGGCGGTGCCGGCGAGGAGGGTGATGTCCTCCGCGCTGTGGCCGGGGGTGCGGATCAGGCGCAGGGACGGGGTGAGTTCGTGGCCCTCGGCGTCGCGGTCGGTCCACTGGTCGTTCTCGTAGATGGCCTTGTGGTCGTGGATGCGGGCGTGACCGAAGAGGCCGACGTTCATGGTGTTGTCGGGGTGGTGGTGGCTGAGGACCACGTCGGTGATGTCCTCGGCGGAGACGCCGAGTGCGGCCAGGGGGCCGAGGATGCGGTCGCGGCCGGCCACCATGCCCGGGTCGACGATCACGTGGTGGTCCCCGTCCCTGATGTAGGAGACGGTGGCGGCCACTCCGGGGCCGGTGGAGAGGGTGTAGCCGGTGGTCAGGATCGTGTAGGCGGCGCTGCGGCCGGCCGGTGCGTCGGTCATGGCTCCAGTCTTCGGCGCGGGCCCCGACGGAACGAGTGGCCGTACTGCCGGCGATCGCGGGATTCGTGCCATCGGTGGACCGCTGACGGATGGGTGGTGGCGGGGGGATGGCGGTCGGACGGGGGGATGGAGGTCGGACGGGGGCGTCGTCGCCGGTGGGGCCGTGGGCGCGGGTGGGGGACGTGGGCGCCGGTGGTGATCGTCCGCGTGTCAGACTCGGGGCGTGCCGCCCTTCCGGACCGTCGCCGCTTACGCCCCGCCCGGGGTAGGCATGCTCGGGGCGGGGATCGTCTCCGAGGTGTTCGACGCCCGGGGGCCGGGGCTTCCGGGGTTCGAGTTCGCGCTGTGCGCCGAGCGACCGGGGCGGATCCGTACCGATGTGGGGCTGCCGGTGGTCGCCGAGCACGGGCTGGACCGACTGGCCGCCGCGGACCTGGTGATCGCGCTGCCCGGGGCGGAGTTCCGTACGCCGCCCGGCCCCGCGGTGCTGGAGGCGCTGCGGACCGCGCACGGCCGGGGCGCGCTGGTCGCCGCGCACTGCGTGGGGGCCTTCGCGCTGGCCGCGGCGGGGCTGCTCGACGGGCGGCGGGCCACCACGCACTGGCGGTTCGCGGGTCTGCTGGCCGAGCGGCATCCGGAGGTGGCGGTCGATCCGGCGTCCCTGTACGTGGACGAGGGACGGGTGGTGACCGGGGCGGGGGCCGCGGCCGGCTTCGACCTGTGCCTGCACCTGCTGCGCCGGGAGCACGGGGCGGCCACCGCGAACGCCGTGGCCCGGGACCTCGTGTTGCCCTCCCACCGGGAGGGCGGCCAGGCCCAGTACCTGGCCACGCCCGTGCCCGAGGACTCCCGCGACGACCGGCTGGCCGAGGTGCTGGACTGGGCCCGGGCGCACCTGGACGAGCCGCTGTCGGTGGCCGAGTTGGCCCGTCGGGCGCTGATGAGCCGCCGCTCCTTCGCCCGCCGGTTCGCCGCCTCCACCGGGACCACCCCGCACGCCTGGCTGCTCGGCCTGCGGCTGAGCCGGGCCGAGGAGCTGTTGGAGACGACGGACCTGCCGGTGGAGGAGGTCGCGCGGCTGTCCGGCTTCGGCAGCGCGGCGGTGCTGCGGGAACGGTTCGTGGCCCGCCGGGGCGTGCCACCGCGCACCTACCGGCGGGCCTTCACCCGCACGCCGTAGGGGGTGGACGCTAGGCGGTACGGGGCCGGGGCGGGTAGGTGGGGCCGGGGACCGTGAGGGATTCGGGCGGCCGGGTGGCTCGGGGCCGCGGGCGGAGGGCTCCGGGGGTTGAATGGGGGCAAACAGGGCCACTGATGAGGAGTCGGGCATGAGTGAGGGGCTGGAACGGGAGTCGGAGCGGGAGCGGGATCCGGGGCGGGGGCTCGGGTTGGACCGGCGGTGCGCGCTGGTGCTGATCGACCTCCAGCGCGGGATCCTCGGGCTGCCGCTGGCCCGGCCGGGTGCGGAGGTACTGGCCCGGGGCGTGGAGCTGGCGCGGGCCTTCCGGGAGCGGGGCCTGCCGGTGGTGCTGGTCCGGGTGGCCTGGTCCCCCGACGGCGGTGACCTGCCCGGCGCCGACGCCGACCGACCGCGTGCCGCGGAGCCGCCCCCGCCCAGCTTCTCCGAGCTGCCCCCGGAGCTGACCGGCCCCGGGGACGTCCTGATCACGAAGCGGCACTGGGGGGCCTTCACCGGGACCGAGTTGGACCTCCAGCTGCGCCGGCGCGGCGTGGACCGGATCGTGCTCGGCGGGATCTCGACCAGCATCGGGGTCGAGTCCACGGCCCGGAACGCCTGGGAGTTGAACTACCGGCTGGTGTTCGTCGAGGACGCCACGGCCGATACCGATGCGGAGGCCCACGCGCACACCTTCGGGAAGATCTTTCCGCGGATCGGGCGGGTGAGTGATGCCGCCGGGGTGTTGGCGGGCCTGCGAGGGGTGGCGGGGGGCGGGGGTGGGGGTGGGCGGTAGCCGATCCTGCGGGTGGGGGCAGCGGGGCGGGCGGGGCCGGGCGGGTGGGGTGGGTGGCCGCTGCGCGGCGCCTTCTCCCCGACCCGCCCCTTCCCGGAACCGGAGGCTGCGCCCCCGGGCCCCCGACCCGGACGCTCCGCGCCCGGTGCGCCTCAAACGCCGGCGGGGCTGGAATTCGGGCTTCGGCCGCGGTCGGGGGCGGGGGGACCTCGGGTGGGCGCGGGTAGTCTCCCGGCATGGGTGAGGAGATGGTGGGGCTTTCCGGGAGGGTGACCGGGACGGTCGGGCCGGGGCTCGTCGGGGAGGTCATGGTGCGGGTACGGGGCGGCGCCGAGCACTTCCTCGCGCACCCGGCGGTCCCGAACGAGCGGATCACGGTCGGGGCCGTGGTGACGGTGATCGAGTACATGCCCCCGCGGACCGTCTACGTGGCGGCGGTGTACGCCACTCCCTGAGACCGGGCGGGACAGCGCCGGGGCCCGTTCCCCGCGGGGCTCCGGAGGCTTCCGTACCAAGATGGCGACAAGGTCCGCCGAGCGGCTTCCCGCCGGCCGCGCCCCGCCCGACACTCGGGCTCTGCGGTGCCGAGGGGTGCCGCGCTAAGGGGGCGAATGCCGATGGTCGTCGGCGTCGTGGCGGGAGCCGTTCTCGCCGGAATCTTGGTACTGATCGGGCTGTTCAAGCTCATGTGGCGGGTGGCTGAGCCCAATGAGGCCCTCGTCATCTCCGGTTCGACCCACAAGACCGAGGGGCTCGGCGAGGGCATGGGCTTCCGGATCGTGACGGGCCGCGGCACCTTCGTGGTGCCCGGGGTCCAGGCGGTGCGGAAGTTGTCGCTGGACCTCAACGAGACCCAACTGTCGGTGGACTGCGTGACCCAGCAGGGCATCCCGCTGCGGGTCAAGGGCGTGGTCATCTTCAAGGTGGGCGACGACTACGTCTCCATCGCGAACGCCGCCCGCCGCTTCCTCGACCAGCAGAAGATCATGCCGGAGCGGGTGCACATCGTCTTCGCCGGTCATCTCCGGGCGATCGTGGGCGGTTTGACGGTCGAGGACATGATCCGCGACCGCGAGAAGCTGACCGGCCAGACCCGCGGGGCCTGCGGTACGGAGATGGAGAAGCTGGGCTTGATCGTCGACTCGCTCCAGATCCACGAGATCGAGGACCCGACCGGCTACATCAAGAACCTCGCGATGCCGCACGCGGCCGCCGTCCAGCGGGACGCGCGGATCGCCCAGGCGGAGGCGAACCGGCTGGCCACGGAGGCCGAACAGGCCGCCGCCGCACGGATGTCGGAGGCCACCCGGGACAGCGAGATCCTGCAGGCCGGGTACCAGGCCGAGCGGGACAAGGCTTCGGCCGCGGCCCGGCAGGCCGGACCGCTCGCGGAGGCGGAGGGCCGCCAGGAGGTGGTGGTCCAGGAGACCCGCGTCGCCGAACTGGAGGCCCAGCGGAAGGAGATGCAGCTCCAGACGGAGGTGCGGAAGCCGGCGGACGCCAAGGCGTACGAGAAGCGGACCATGGCGGAAGCGGAACGTGACGCCCGGATCTCGGCCGCACAGGCGCAGGCGAAGGAGACGGAGCTGGCAGCCGTGGCCGAGGCCGACCGCGTGAAGATCGCGGCGGTCGCGGACGCGGAGGCCGTGGAGGCCCGCGGCCGGGCGACGGCCACGGCCACCCGGGCCACCGGTGAGGCCGAGGCGGCCGCGACTCAGGCCAAGGGCCTGGCGGTCGCGGAATCGGCCCGCGCCCAGGGCCTGGCCGAGGCCGAGGGGATCAAGGCGAGGGCCGCGGCCCTCGCCGAGAACCAGGAGGCGGTGGTCGCCCAGCAGCTCGCGGAGAACTGGCCGCAGATCGTCGAGGCCGGGGCGAGCGCCTTCGGGAACGTCGAGCACATGGTGCTGCTGAACGGGGCCGAGGGCATGTCGGAGATGTTCACCCAGGCCCTCACCATGGGCGGGGCCGGACTGGGCCTGGCCCGCCGGCTCCTCTCTTCCATGGCCACGGACACCGGGGGAGACGGCGGAAGCGGAGGGGGAAGCGGGTCTTCGGGCGCGTCGGGGAGATCCGCCGAGCAGCGGGCCCCGGGGCCCGCACCCGCCGTACCCGTCCCCGGACCGGCGCCCGAGGCCGAGCGCGTGGAGGTGGTCCACGTGACGGAGGGAAGCACGGGCGGCAGCACGGGCGGGAAGGACCGTGGGAACGGGAGTGCGGGCGGGCACGCGCAGGCGTGACCATCGAGTACAGCCAGGCGTGACCGTCGAACGGGGTGCGGGCCGGACGTCCTCCGGCCCGCACCCACCACCACTCCCCGCCCCCTGGCCCACCACTCCCCCAACCCACCCCGCCTCATCGGGCTCCGGCCCCCGCCGCCGCCCGTCCGGGCAGGAACTCCGTCTGGGTGCGGAGGACCCCGGGGGTGTAGAGGGACCGGGGGTCGAACAGGGCGGTCAGGGTCAGACGGAGTCCGGACTCCTCCACCGCGCGCGGGACCATGCCGTGCGTGGCCTCCGGGAAGAAGGCCACCCGTAGGGCGCCGGGGTCGAGTTCGCGCCGGTAGACCCGCTCGGTCTCGGCGACGTCCACGTGGAGGTCGTGTCCGCCCAGCACCAGCAGCACCGGCAGCCGGCGCGGCATCGCGCGCAGGTCGGCGGTGGCGTCGGCCCGGTGGTTGCGGACGATGAAGCCCCAGCGGTCGGGGGTGATGTCGGTGCCGTCGTAGGGCAGGCCCCGGCGCAGCAGGTCCAGGCGGTGTTCGCGGCCGGCCAGGGCCGCGCGGACCTCTTCCGGCCGGGCACCGCGGTCGCGGAGTTCGGCGAGCAGGTTGTACCGGCCCTGGCGGAGCCAGTTGACGGCCGGGGAGACGGCGATGACGAACCGGACGCCGGTCGTCCGCGCGGCCACCTTGGGCAGGACCCAGCCCGCCTGGCTGATCCCCCAGAGGCCGATCCGGTCCGGGTCGATCCCGGGCCTGGTCCGTGCCCAGGCCACGGCGGCGGCGGTCTCGGCGGCCCGGTCGTCCATGCTCTGGCGCAGCCAGTCGCCCGGGGCGCCGGCCACTCCCGGCTTGTGCCAGGAGAGCGAGGCGTAGCCGGCCCGTGCGAAGGACTCCCACAAGGGGCGGTAGTACGACTCGTGGGTGGAGTCCACGGGCCCGTCCCCGTGGACGAAGACCACCAGGCCGAGCGGCCGCCCGCCCCCCGGACCGACGGTCCCGCCGCCGGCGACGTCACCGGCACCCTCGGGGAGGGCGAGGACGGCGTCCAGGGAAGCATCCGGGGCGGGGATGCGGACCCGCTGCTCGGTGAGGGCGTACGTGTTCCGGACCAGCACCACTCCGCCCAGGGCAGCCGCCACGACCAGCGTCCCGAGCACCATCCAGAGGGCCGCCCGCAGGCCGCGCCGACGCCCCGTCCCCCGACCTCCGCCCCCGCTCTCGCCCCTGACCTCGCCCGTGTCCGTGTCCCCGCTGCCGCTCCCCCCGCCGGTCCCGCTCCCGCCCCGGATCCGTCCCCGCCGTCCCGTCCGCTCCAGCCGGAACCACCCCATCCGGAATCACCTTCCCGCGTTTCGTTCATCTGGGCAACGGTCGCTTCTATTCCGAACGTACTACACTCGTCCCCATGGAGCTACGACGCGAGGTACCGGCGGGCGGCGAGGCGCGGGTCGCCGCGCTCTACTGGGAAGCCTTCGGGCGCAAGTTGGGCGGGGCCCTCGGGCCGGCGCCGCGAGGACGGGCCTTCCTGGCGGCCCACATGCACCGGGACCGGGCCGTGACGGCGCTGGTCGACGGCCGCGTCGTCGGCGTGGCCGGGTTCAAGATCGGTGGACGGGGCCTGAGCAGTGCCCGCACCGCGGACGTGCTGCGTGCCTACGGCCCGCTGCGCGGACTGGTCCGGCTGCCGCTGCTCGCCCTCCTGGAGCGCCGTACTGCACCACGCCGCCTGGACCTGGACGGGCTCGCCGTCGATCCGGCCCTCCGCGGCCGGGGCATCGGCACGCGGCTGCTCGACGAGGTGGGCGCGCTCGCCGCCGAGCACGGCTGCGACCACGTGCGGCTCGACGTCATCGACGGCAACCCGCGGGCCCGCGCCCTCTACGCGCGGGAGGGGTTCACGGTGGTCCGCACCACGCGCACGCCCTGGCTGGAGCGGCCCCTGGGCATCGGCGGCTTCGCCACCATGCAGCGTCCGGCCGGTCCCGCCCGCCGGGCCTCCCACGGGGCGGTGACGGGCGCGTGACCACGACGGAGATCCCGACCCGGCTGTTGGTGCACGCCCTGGTCCGGGAGGACGGCACCGTGGACGCGGGCGAGCTGTACGGGGTGGCGGAAGCGCTGGGGATGACGGACCAGCAGGTGCGGCTGTGCGTGCGGCGGCTGGCCGCCGAGGGCCGCTTCACCCAGGAGGGCCGCGGCCGCCGGGCCGTCCTGCGGGCCACCGGGACGGCCGCCGACGAACTGGCGGCTGACGTGGGGTACGTGGAACTGGCCTACGCCCAGGACCGCGGGGAGGCCCCCTGGGACGGGAACTGGCACCTGTTCGCCTTCGCCGTGCCCGAGTCGCGGAGGGCCGCCCGCGACGGGCTCCGGGAGGCCCTGACCGGCCTGGGCGCCGCGCCGGTACAGGGCGGGCTGTACGTCAGCCCGCACGCGATCGGCCCGTTCGTGGCCGAGGCGGCGGAGCGCCTGGGTCTCGGGGACTCCCTCACCACGGCCTCCAGCCGGGACCTGCGGGTGGCCGGGCGCAGCGAGCCGGGCGAAGTGGCGGCGGTCCTGTGGCCGTTGGAGGAGACGGCCGGCCGGTACGGGGAGCTCTCCGACCTCGCGGCCGTCGAGGGGCGGGACCCGCTGGTGCACGCGGTGGAGCTGGCAGCGGCCTTCTCCCGCGCGATGCGGCCGGACCCCCTGCTGCCGCCCGAACTGCTCCCCCACCCGTGGCCCGGCAGCACCGCCCGGGCCGCGGCCGCCGGGGCGTGGAACAGGCTGTTGGCCGCCGAGCCGGTCGACGCCGGGGGCCCGCGGCTCCGCCTGTTCGCGGCCTACGGGGAGTCCGTCCGCGCGGCGGCGGGAGCCTGACGCCGGGGCGGGCCCGTCACGCGGCCCGCCCGCCAGCGCCCGCCCCTCGGTGCCCGCCCACCCGCCGCCGACCACCGGCCGCCCGGGACGTGAACGCCGACCCGCCGCCCCCTCGTCGCCGACTGCCACCCGTCACCCGTGACCCGTGACCCGTCAACCGTCCGAAGGCTTCGTGCCCAGCAGGAAGACCGCGGCCGAGAGCAGTCCGCAGGCGGCGATCACCGCGGCCAGCGGAACCGCCGAGGGAGCCCCCGACAGGCCGGTCAGCGGGGCCGTGAGGCCGCCGAAGGCGTAGGAGCACAGGCCCATCAGGGCCGAGGCGGAGCCCGCCGTGCGGGGACGGCCGGCCAGGGCCATCGCGGCCGTGTTCGGAGCGATCAGCCCGATGCTGGAGACCATCAGGAACAGGCCCGGCAGCACTCCGGGGAGCCCGGCCCCGGCCAGGGCGGACACCCCCAACAGGGCCGCGCCCACGGCGAACAGGCCCACCCCGCAACCCACCAGCCGCCGCATCGGGTGGCGGCGCACCAGCCGCCCGCCGATCTGCCCGGACAGCACCAGGCCCAGCGAGTTGAGGCCGAAGGCCAGGCTGAACTGCTGGGCGTCCAGCCCGTACACCTCCTGGAGGACGAAGGGGGAACCGGCGATGTAGGCCATGAGCCCGCCGAAGGCGAAGGCCGCCGTCAGGGTCGGGGCGATGAACCGCCGGTCCCGCAGCAGCTCCCCGAAGCCGCGGACCACCGCGCGCAGACCACCCCCGCCGCCGCGCAGCTCCGGGGTCAGGGTCTCCTTGAGCACGAGGACCGTGCCGGCCAGGATCACCACCCCGACCAGCGACAGCGCCCAGAAGACGCCCCGCCAGTCCGTGAAGCGGAGCAGCTGCCCGCCCAGCAACGGGGCCAGGATCGGCGCGGCCCCGTTGACCACCATGAGCAGCGAGAACACCCGGGCCGCCGCCGGCCCCTGGTAGAGGTCCGAGACCACGGCGCGGGCTATCACGATGCCGAAGCCGCCCGCGAGGCCCTGGAGCAGGCGCAGACCGGTCAGCGCGGGGGCGGTCGGCGCGAAGGCGCACAGCACGGAGGCCAGTGCGTACCCGGCGAGCCCCCACAGCAGGGGGCGGCGACGGCCCCACCGGTCGGTGAGCGGGCCCGCCACCAGCTGCCCCAGGGCCAGACCGATCAGGCAGGCGGTGAGGGTGAGCTGCGCGTCGGCGGCCCCCACCCCTAGGTCGGCGGCCAGGCCCGGCAGCCCGGGGAGGTACATGTCCAGGCTGAGCGGGCCGAAGGCCGACAGCGCGCCGAGGACGAGCACCAGCCGCAGCGCGGGCCGGTCCGCCGGAGCCGCCCCCGCACCCGGCCCCGGGGTGGGGCCGGAGCCCCGCCCCGGGGTGCCCGTGGCGGGGGCGCTCCCCGTGCGGGCGCCCACCGGGGCGGTGGGCGGGGCGGGCACGGGAGCGTCCTGACCGGAACGGGCGGAATGACTCATACGGGTGAGGGTACCTGCCTGAGCAGGTATCCCGACAGCCCCGGACGGCTCACCCCGTGGCAAGATCGCACCATGGAAGACCAGAGCATCGACCGGCTCGCCGCCGCCGACGGGGTCCGGCTGCTGGGACACCTCAGCCGGGTCGTGCACGTCCTGCAGAACCGCACCCGTCCGGTGTTCCTCGCCGCCTCCGGCCTGGAAGGTCCCGAGTTCGAGCTGCTCCTGCGGCTCTGGCAGCAGCCCGGCCACACCGCCCAGGCCGCCCCGCTCGGCGAGGCCATCGGCCTGACCTCCAGCGGCACCACCCGACTCGTGGCCCGCGCCCTCGCCAAGGGGCTCATCAGCCGCGAACCCGACCCCTGCGACGGCCGCGCCTTCCTGCTCAGGCACACACCTCTGGGCGAGGAGAAGCTGCGCGCGGCCCTGGTCGCGCACACCGCCCAGCTCCGGGAACTCCTCGACGAGACCCTGCCGCCCGCCCCCCTGCGCCGCCTCATCGAGGATCTCGCGCGCTTCGACTCCGCGCTGCGCTGACGCCTCCCGCCCCCGCCGTCCGCCCCCGGAGGCCCGACGGCGGGACGGCCCGCCGGTTCGGGAGGATCCGCCGAAGCGCCGCCCCCGCTCTTCGGAGGATCCGGGCCCCTCCGCGCCGGGGCGCCGCGTGTTGCAATCCCAGGGCGACCTACGAACCGGGATGCACGTCAGTCCCGGGGCGGTCCCCCGGGGGCCGGACGGCGGGGGGCGGCGGGTCCGGAGGTCCGGGACGGCCGTCGGACGCCGGGCGTACGGGATCCAGACCACCGGACTCCGTGACCCGAAGGAAGACAGCATGAGCAAGCACGTCCTCGCCCAGAACCAGTACGGCAAGGCCGAGAACCGCATCGTCAAGGTCACCCGCAAGGGCAGCGACGGATCCTGGCACGAGATCCGGGACCTCAACGTCTCGGTGGCCCTGCGCGGCGAGTTCCGGGACGTCCACCTCACCGGCGACAACGCCAACTGCCTGCCCACCGACACCACCAAGAACACCGTCTACGCCTTCGCCAAGGAGCACGGCGTGGACTCCCCCGAGGCCTTCGGGATCCTCCTGGCCAAGCACTTCGTCTCCTCCCAGGAGCCGATCCGCGAAGCCCAGATCCGGATCGAGGAGTACGCCTGGGAGCGGATCCCGGTCCCGACCCGCAAGGAACAGCACTCCTTCGCCCTCAAGGGCCAGGAGGTGCGCACCGCGCAGATCACGTACGGCGAGACCAACGGGCTCCAGGTCATCTCCGGCCTGAAGGAGCTGACCGTCATGAACTCGACGGACTCCGAGTTCCACGGCTTCATCAAGGACCGGTACACGACCCTCCAGGAGGCGTACGACCGCATCCTGGCCACCAAGGTCACCGCCCGGTGGGCGCAGTCCCACCTGGCCGCCACCGATCCGGGCACCGACTGGGACCGCTCGTACAAGCAGGTGCGCCGCCACCTGCTGGAGGCCTTCGCGGAGACCTACTCGTACTCCCTCCAGCAGACCCTGAACCAGATGGCCGAACGGGTCCTGGACAACTGCGCCCGGGTCAACGAGGTCCGCCTCAACCTGCCCAACAAGCACCACTTCCTGGTGGACCTGGAGCCCTTCGGCCTCAAGAACGACAACGAGGTCTACTACGCCGCGGACCGGATGTACGGCCTGATCGAGGGCACCATCCACCGCGACGGGGTGCAGCCGGTGATCGCGACCAGCGACTGGATCACCGCCTGACGCACGCCGACCCGGAACGGTCGGTACGCCCGGGACCTCCCGAAGCGCTCTCGTCACATCCGCCCAACTTGCACGCGATGCGGCAGAGTTGGGGCCCAGACCCTGCCCCGCGGGTGCCCCGTCGGGTACAACGGCGCTGTGCGCACCGGGAGTCGGTGCGCACAGCGCGTACCGCCGTCCGCGGCGGTACCGGGGGTGGGGGCGGAGACGGGAATGGACGGTCCGGTCGCGGGTCGGGAGTTCTGGCACTGGTACGGCTGGAAGGGCAGCGGGCCCTTCTGGGCCAACGCCGTGCTGCTGGCGCTGTTACCGCTGCTGCGGATACCGCTGGTGGCGCAGATCGCCGTGGTCACCACCCTGGCGGCGCTCGGCGGGCTGCTCCGGCAGGTCGTCGTCGGGGACTACGGGCACCTGCTGGTGCACGCCGGGGCCACCGCCCTGGGAGCCGCCGGGGTGGTGCTGGGCCTGACCGTCTTCATGCACTGATTCGCGCGCGGACGGCTGCCGTCCGCGCGCGCCGGCGCGGCGGCCGTCAGGCCGGGGTCATCTCCGGCATCTCCCCCACCGTGGTGGAGGTGTCGATCACGCTGAAGTTGGCGCCCTGCGGGTCGGTGAGCGCGGCGAACCGGCCGAAGGGGCTGTCCATCGGCCCGAACTGGAGCACCGCCTCGCGCGCCTGCGCCTTGCGGACGGCCTCGTCGGTGTCCGGCACCGCGAAGTACACGCTGATGAAGGGCGGCACCTCGGGCGGGAAATCGTCGTCCATGAGCATCCGACCCAGCACCGGGTACTCCTGGCCGGGCACGTGGAAGACCTTGTAGTCCATCTCGTCCTCCATCTTCTCCGCGCGGTAGGAGAAGACCTCCTTGAAGAAGGAGTCGGCACGGTCCGGGTCGCGGGTGAAGACCTCGGCCCAGACGTAGGAGCCCGGCTCCCCGAACTTCTCGAAACCGCGGTGCTCCCCGGGCTGCCACACCCCGAAGACCGTGCCGCTCGGCTCCTTGCCCAGCATCATCGAGCCGAAGGTGCCCACCTGCATGGGCTCCATCAGGATCTCGGCGCCCGCGGCCCGCGCCTTGGCCGCCGTGGCGGCCACGTCCGGGGAGGCGAAGTACAGGCACCAGGCCGACTGGCCGTCCTCCCCCGGCATCGGGGGCACCACGGCGGCCACCGCCTTGCCGTCCGAGTACGCCTGCGTGTAGTCGCCGTACTCACTGGAGCTCTCGCCGAAGGTCCAGCCCAGCACGTCTCCGTAGAACTCCTTCGCGCCCTCGACGTCCGAGAACGCGGCGTCCGCCCAGCAGGGGGCGCCTTCGGGGAAATCAGACATGACCGTGACTCCGTCCGGATCGTTTCGTCCCGGTTCCTCACGCTAGCCATTCGGTCCGCCGACCGCGCGGGGAAGCCGCTTCCTCCGGACCATGGAGGGATGGAAGCGAAAGACGGCACGACCCACGCCATCCGGCTCGCCCAGCAGCCCGAGGCCGACGCCCTGCTGGGCCGCAGTCCGCTCGCGGCCCTCACCGGCATGCTCTTGGACCAGCAGGTGCCCATGGAGTGGGCCTTCTCCGGCCCGTACACCATCGCCTCGCGCATGGGCGGTGAGGACCTGGACGCCCACGCCATCGCCGCGTACGACCCCGAGGGCTTCGCGGCACTGCTGTCGGAGAAGCCGGCCGTGCACCGGTACCCGGGTTCCATGGCCAAGCGGATCCAGCAGATGTGCGCCTTCCTCGTCGAGCACTACGACGGGGACGCAGCCGCCGTCTGGGCCGACGCGGGCTCCGGGGCGGAGCTGCTGCGCCGGCTGAAGGAGCTGCCCGGCTTCGGCGAGCAGAAGGCCCGGATCTTCCTGGCCCTGCTGGGCAAGCAGTACGGGGTCCGGCCGCGGGGCTGGCGGACGGCGGCCGGGGCCTACGGGGAGGCGGGTTCGTACCGCTCCGCGGCGGACATCACCGGCCCGGAGTCGCTGGCGAAGGTCCGCGAGTACAAGCAGGCGGCGAAGGCGGCGGCCAAGGCCGAGAAGGGCGCCAAGGCCGGCTAGGCCGTATCGGGCCCGGGCCCGGGCCTCCCAGGGGGATGGGGCCCCGCACCCGGACCGCCCGCACGCACGCGCGGCGCCGCTCCGCGGCCCGCATTTGATCACCCGGGGGGTGCTCGGTTCACACCTGCCCGGCCGGTTTTGGGAGACTCGCTCATCATGAAGACCGAACTCACCGACACGACGTCCAGCAAGGTCAACGCGGCTCTGCTCGAGGCCCGCCGATCCATCGGCATGCCCACCCTCGGCATGGTCCTCACCCTCGTCATCGTCACCGACGAGGAGAACGCGTACGACGCGGTCAAGGCGGCCTCCGACGCCTCCCGGGAGCACCCGTGCCGCATCATCGCCGTGATCAAGCGGCAGGGCCGGGCGCACCGCCGGCTCAACCAGACCCGGCTGGACGCGGAGCTGCGCGTCGGCACCGACGCCGGCACCGGTGAGATCATCATGCTCCGGCTGCACGGGGAGCTGACCCGGCACGCCGGCCCCGTGGTGCTGCCGCTGCTGCTGCCCGACGCCCCCGTGGTGGCCTGGTGGCCCGCGGACGCCCCCGAGGACCTCGGCCGCGACGACCTCGGCCGGCTCGCCCAGCGCCGCATCACCGACGCCTACACCGCCCTGGACTCGGTGGCCGAGCTGGCCGCCCGCGGCGCCTCCTACGCCCCCGGCGACACCGACCTCGCCTGGACCCGCCTGACCCCCTGGCGGTCCCTGCTGGCGGCCGCCCTGGACCAGCGCCCGGTCTCGGTGACCGGCGCGGCCGTGGAGAGCGAGGCCGACAACCCCAGCGCCGAGCTGCTGGCCTGCTGGCTGGAGGACCGGCTCGGGGTCCCGGTGGAGCGTGTGGTCACCCCCGGCCCGGTGGTGACCCGGGTGCGCCTGGCGACCGCGGGCGGGGAGATAACGGTGGACCGGCCCTCCGGCGCCCTGGCCACCCTCGGCGTGCCCGGCCAGCCGGACCGCCGGGTGGCCCTGAAGATCCGCTCCACGGCGGAGCTGATCTCGGAGGAGCTGCGGCGCCTGGACGCCGACGACACCTACGCGGCGGCGCTGCGGCGCCTGTCGCGCCAGGCCGCGGCGGCCGCCCCGGCGGTGTCCACCAGGTAGTGGTTGTCGTACTGCTCGGCCGAGTCCCGGACGTCCTGGAGGGTGGCCTCCCCGGACCGGACCCGGCCGAGCAGACGGTAGTAGTCGAAGCGGTCCATGCCCGGGGTGAAGCCCACGAAGACCTCGGCGGTGTGACCGGCGGTCGGCGCGAAGGCGTGCGGGACGCCCGGCGGCACCACCAGGAAGTCGCCCTCGCCCAGGACCTTCACCTCCGTGCCGACGAGCACGTCGAGGCTGCCGGACAGCACGTGGAAGAACTCCGTGGCCCGGGTGTGGAAGTGCGCCGGCGCCCCCGCCGCGCCCTCCTCGAAGGCGGCGGTGTTGCAGGTCAGCGCCCCGCCGGTGGTGTCCGAGTCGGCGAGCAGGGTGATCACGCTGCCGGGGGCGTCGGAGAGGGCCTCGGCGGTGGCGGCGCGGGTGAGGTGCGGGGTCCGGGTCATCGTGTTCTCGCTCATGACCACGAATCTACGGACCCAATGACCTCGCCCTAAGGGTCATTCAGGGGGCTGTTTTCCCGGTCAATTGCCCGGTCGACTGCCGGGCCGACTCCCCGGGTCGATCCGCCGGGTCGGGACACCGGCGCCACCGCCCGCCGCTCAGCGCCGCTTGCGGGCCGTGCCGAAGATCGAGCGGGAGATCTCGCGGCCCAGCTGGGTGCCGATGGAGCGGGCCAGGGAGCGGAAGATGCCGCTGCCCACCACCTGCTCCGCCAGCGAGGGGTCCGGCTTCGGCGCGTTCCGGGCCGCCGCGCGGGCCTGCTTCTCGGCCTCCTTGGCCTGCTTCTCCGCCGCGGCCGCCGCGGCCGCCTCCTCCGCGGCCGCCTCCGCCGCCGCCTGCTCGGCGCTGATCTTCTCGTAGGCGGACTCCCGGTCCACCGGCTCGGCGTACCGCGAGTACAGCAGCGAGGCCCGCACCGCCGCCTCCAGCGCCGCCGGGTCCGCCGGTCCCATCAGCGACCGCGGGGCCCGCAGCCGCGTCGCCGCCACCGGGGTCGGCGCGCCCTTCTCGCTCAGCACCGTCACCACGGCCTCGCCGGTCCCGAGGGCGGTGAGCAGCTCCTCCAGGTCGTAGTCCGAGTTCGGGAAGGTCTTCACGGTGGCCTTGAGGGCCTTGGCGTCGTCCGGGGTGAAGGCCCGCAGCGCGTGCTGGACGCGGTTGCCCAGCTGGGCCAGCACGTCGGCCGGTACGTCCTTCGGGGTCTGGGTGACGAAGAAGATCCCGATTCCCTTCGAGCGGATCAACCGCACCGTCTGGGTGATCGACTCCAGGAAGGCCTTGGAGGCCCCGTTGAAGAGCAGGTGCGCCTCGTCGAAGAAGAACACCAGCTTGGGCCGGTCCAGGTCGCCGACCTCGGGCAGGTCGTTGAAGAGGTCCGCGAGGAGCCACATCAGGAAGGTGGAGAAGAGCTGCGGGCGGTCCTGCACGGACGGCAGCTCCAGGACGGACACCAGCCCCCGCCCGTCCGCGGCCGTCCGCAGGAACTCGCTCGTGTCGAACTCGGGCTCCCCGAAGAACTCCGCCGCCCCCTGCTGCTCGAAGGCCGTCAGGGCCCGCAGGATCACGCCCGCCGTGACCGTGGACAGTCCACCGATCCCCTTCAGCTCCGCCTTGCCCCGGTCCGAGACCAGGAAGGCCACCACCGCCCGCAGGTCCTTGAGGTCGTACAGCTCCAGGCCCTTGGAGTCGGCGTAGTGGAAGATCAGCCCGAGCGACTGTTCCTGGGTCTGGTTGAGCTGGAGCACCTTCGACATCAGCACGGGACCGAAACTGGTCACCGTGGCCCGCAGCGGGATCCCGGAGCCGATCCCGCCCAGGGAGTAGAACTCGCACGGGAAGCCGGCGGGCTCCCACTCCTGCGCCACGTCCCGGGCCCGCTCGGCCACCTTCTCGTTCGACGCGCCCGGGACGGAGATTCCGGAGACGTCCCCCTTCACGTCCGCGAGGAAGACCGGAACCCCCTGCGCCGAGAGCTGCT
The DNA here is from genome assembly GCF_040302735.1 of Streptomyces sp. NPDC097619. Lineage (NCBI taxonomy): Bacteria > Bacillati > Actinomycetota > Actinomycetes > Kitasatosporales > Streptomycetaceae > Streptomyces > Streptomyces sp. NPDC097619. The sequence continues at coordinate 23,135 of NZ_JBEOSD010000098.1, forward strand.
CGGCGATCAGTTGGAGGGTCTTCGTCTTGCCGGTGCCGGTGGCCCCGGCGACCAGTCCGTGCCGGTTCAGCATGGGCAGCGGGATGCGGACCTGCTTGTCCGGCAGGCAGGCGCCGTCCCAGAGCAGGGCGCCCAGTTCGAGGGCCGGACCGGTGAAGGCGTACCCGGCCGCGATGGCGTCGGCGGGGGACGGGGTGACGGAGCCGTCGGCCGAGGGGGTGGTCTCACTCATCTATCGCTCCCGGGTTGTCGCTATTCGTCACCTTTGCACCCGCGTCCGGAGGCTGCGCCCGCAGCCACCGGCCCGGTAGGCTTTCCGTGTGATCTTCAAGCGCATCGGAAACGGGCGGCCCTACCCCGACCACGGCCGGGAAAGCGTCCGGGCTTGGGCGGATGTCGCACCGCGCCCGGTCCGGCTGGACCAGCTCGTCACCACCAAGGGACAACTGGACCTCGAAACGCTGCTCGCCGAGGACTCCACCTTCTACGGCGACCTCTTCGCGCACGTCGTGAAGTGGCAGGGCGACCTCTACCTGGAGGACGGGCTGCACCGCGCCGTCCGCGCCGCGCTCCAGCAGCGCCAGGTGCTGCACGCCCGCGTCCTCGAACTGGGCTGATCCCCGGGGCGTCGCGGCCGCGACCGGGGCGGATTGCGCCTTTCGGGTCGGGCCTGGCCCCTTCATAGATCATTTAGTAGGCATCGTCACCGGGCCGCACTACGCTGCGCCCATGAGCATGCTGACTCCCCCAGGCATGGGCGGAAAGTACCGCGTCACGGGGACCGCCTACCCCCGCATGCGCCGCCCCCGCCGCCGCCGGATCGTGCTCGCGGTCCTCGGGTCGGTCCTCGCACTCGGCCTGCTCGGCTACGGGACCCTGCAGCTCTTCGACGTGTTCGGGGGCGACGGGAAGAAGCAGGCGGCGGCCGCCCCCCGCAAGGACTGCGTCCGCGACACCGTCGCGAAGCCCGGCGCGGCCACGGCCGCCCCGGCCGCCGCGAAGGCGCTCCCGAAGCCGGGCCAGATCACCGTCAACGTCTACAACGCCACCCCGCGCAGCGGACTGGCCAAGGCCGTCGGCGACGAACTCAAGAGGCGCGGCTTCCGGGTGGGCAAGGTCGGCAACGCCCCCACCGCCTTCGACAAGAAGGTCGCCGGCACCGGGATACTGCTCGGCTCCCCGCGCACCGACCAGGGGCTCTACGCGGTGCTCGGCACCCAGCTCGCCGGTACCGACCGGCGGACCGACGCCCGGGAGACCCCCGACCTCGACCTGATCCTCGGCACCGCCTTCAAGGCCCTCAGCCCGAAGGTCGAGGCCGACCGGGCGCTCGCCGCCCTGGCCGCGCCACCGGCGCCGGCCCCCTCCGCACGCTGCTGAACCCGTGCCCCGCCCCGGTCTCCGGGGCGGGGCACGGTCGTCAAGGTCGCTACGGCCCTATTCGGCGGCGCCGTACATGCGGTCACCGGCGTCGCCCAGGCCCGGCACGATGTAGCCGTGCTCGTTGAGCCGCTCGTCGACCGAGGCGGTCACGACCGTCACCGGCTGCCCGGCCAGGTCGCGCTCCATGACCTCGATGCCCTCGGGCGCCGCCAGCAGCACCACGGCCGTGACGTCGTCGGCGCCCCGCTTGATCAGCTCCTGGATGGCCGCGACCAGGGTGCCGCCCGTGGCGAGCATCGGGTCCACCACGTACACCTGGCGGCCGGAGAGGTCCTCGGGCATCCGGGTGGCGTACGTGGACGCCTCCAGGGTCTCCTCGTTGCGGACCATGCCCATGAAGCCCACCTCGGCGGTCGGCAGCAGCCGCACCATGCCGTCGAGCATGCCCAGGCCGGCCCGCAGGATCGGGACGATGAGCGGGCGCGGGGTCGAGAGCTTCACACCGGTGGTCGGCGAGACCGGGGTCTCGATCTCGGCCTGCTCGGTGCGCACGTCCCGGGTGGCCTCGTACGCGAGCAGGGTGACCAGCTCGTCGGCGAGCCGCCGGAAGGTGGGGGAGTCCGTGCGCTTGTCACGCAGGGTGGTCAGTTTGTGCGCCACCAGCGGGTGGTCGACGACGTGGATCCGCATGACCCCACAGTAACCGGGGAAGGGCCCCCGGCCGCCCCCCGCGACCTCGGCACCCCCGCCCCGGCCCCCGCTGGTGGCGTCAACCGGCCGGTCCGGGGGAAGGTGGGGGAACGGGAGGCTCCGCCACACGGCGGAGGACGAGGCCGACCAGCCCGGGATGGTGACGCCGATGCCCGACGAGCAGCGGACCGAGGACGTACGCACGAGCCGCGCCGGACGCCTGCGGGCCCGCCCCGCCCCCGCGGAACCCCCCGCGGCGGCCGGCACGGCCCCGGCGGACGGCATCGTGTCCGCGGAGCCCGCCGACGGCGAACAGGAGACCGCCGCGCAGCGCAGGCAGCGCCGCGCGCAGTTCCTCCGCGACCTCAACGAGGCCCGCGAGCTGCGCGAACGGGTGCAGCCACGGCGCGCCCGGGCCGCCCGGATGCGCCAGCAGATGCGGATGCGCACCTTCCGTTGGTGACCGGCTCCGGGCGCCGCGCCGGGCGAACGGCGTCCGAACGGAGTCCGAAAAGCTCCCCGCGCCACCCCCGACGTGCACGGCACGGCACGACGCAAGCGCGGAAGACCTCTCGCGGAGCCGCCGTTTCTGCCACGATGCCGACTGGGGCGGGGCCCGGGACGGCGATCCGGCCGTGCCACCTCCCCCACCTCCGGCCGGGGGGACCTCCAACCGGCACGCCTAGACCAGTGGGAGAGTCACGGTGTACTTCGCCGCACTGCTCGCGCGCACCGAAGACGGGTGGGAAGCGAGCGACACGGAACTCGACGACGTCGAGACGCTGTCCGATCTGACCGAACTGGCCCGGGAGGCCACGGCCGAGGACGAGACCGTCCTGGTCTTCATCGAGCAGGAGGACTCCTGGTTCGCCCTCGTCCGCATCGACGGTGAGGAAGACCCGCGCATCTACGTGTCGGACGCGGCCGCCGCGGCCCGCAGCTCGTACGGGGAGATCATCCTCACCGACGAACTGCTCGGCCGCGACCCCGGCTCGCTCGACGACGAACTGGAGGAACTGACCGACCTCGACGGCACCGAGGACGGGGAGCCCGACCCGCCGTCCGGGTTCACCGAGGAGGACGAGGAGGAATCCGGACCGACCGCCGAACCCGTGCCGGTGGGGCCGATCGGGGACCTCCAGATCCTCTCCGACCTGGGCATGTCCCAGCGGGAGCTGCTGGCCCTCGACTCCGACGTGCTCGCCGAGATCGCCGACGCCCTCGGCGCGTCCGAGGTCCTGGAGACCGTGCGCTAGTGGAACGACCGCGCCACGCACCACCCGCCGGGGCTCCGGCCGCACCCCGCGGACCGGACGCCCCGGACCCGGTCCGGGACCCCTGGCGCGCCCCCATGCGCCTGGCCCTGGACGAGGCCGAACGGGCGGCACTGGCCGGTGACGTACCGGTCGGCGCCGTCCTCCTCGACCCCGCGGGCACCGTCCTCGCCACCGGGCACAACGAACGCGAGCTGACCGGCGACCCCACCGCGCACGCCGAGGTCCTGGCCCTGCGCCGGGCCGCGGCCGCGCTCGGGGAGTGGCGGCTGACGGGGTGCACCCTCGTGGTCACCCTGGAGCCCTGCGTGATGTGCGCCGGGGCCCTGGTGCAGTCCCGGGTGGCCCGGGTCGTCTTCGGGGCCGGGGACGAGAAGGCCGGCGCGGCGGGCTCCCTCTGGGACCTCGTCCGCGACCGCCGGCTCAACCACCGGCCCGAGGTGATCCGCGGGGTGCTGGGCGAGGAGTGCGCGGCCCGGCTCTCGGCCTTCTTCCGGGACCGCTGACCGGCCTCCGGGCCGGTCACGGGCCGGGCGCGGAACGCCGGCGGGACGGCGGCTGAACGGCGGTGCCGGGTGGGGCCGATTTGCAAAGCACTCTCCGGCGTGCGCTAGGATTCGTCTCGGTAGTGTGTCCGAGTGGCCGAAGGAGCTCGCCTCGAAAGCGAGTATGGGGCAACCCATCGGGGGTTCAAATCCCTCCACTACCGCCCTGACGAGAGCCCCGGTTCGTACGAACCGGGGCTCTCGCGCGTTCCCGCCGTGACCGGCCGCCGGCTCGGCCGTTGTCACGGCATGACCAAGACCCAGCGCCTCCTCGCCGCCGTCGCCCTCGCCGGCGCGGCCGCGGGCTTCGCCGCCCCCGCCGCCTCCGCGGCCCCCCTCGCCCCGCTGCCCGTCGAGGACCTCCTCCCGGCCGCCGCCCCGGACATGCCAGCCGAGGCCTCCCCCGAGATCCAGCAGATCGGCCAGGGCCTGAACAAGCTCAACGAGCTCAACCAGCTGATGGCCCTCCCCGACCAGCTGGAGCCCGTGATCCAGCCCGTGGCGCCCGTCCTGGGCCTCGTCGGCGCCTTCGAGTAGCCGCAGCCGCACCACACGCGGGCCCGGACGCACAGAAGGCCCCGACCTGGGGGTCGGGGCCTTCTGACGTAGGACGGGGGGAAGCGGCATCGGGGGGACAAGCCGCTTCCCCCAGGAGGACGGAACCTGCCAGTCCGAGCCGCAGTCAGGGGGGAAGCTTGCGGCTCGGACCCCGCAGTGAGGTCCTGTCCCATGGCCCTCCGGTTTCCTGCCAGAACCGGTGGGCTCGTCATCAATACTGCCCCCGCCACCGCCGCCCGAGGAGCGGCAAAGGGCCCGGACCCCCAGGTCATTGGTCCATAAACCCCGGGTGAGGGCCGCCACCCGACCGGTTAGACTCACGCCCACGTGGCGTGGACCGGCAGGGGAGGCCGTAACCCGATCATGGACATCAAGAAGGTCGTCACGTGGGTGCTCGCCATCTTCGTGCTCTACACGATCATCACCCAGCCGGCCAAAGCGGCCGATTTCGTCCTGATAGGTTTTCAGGGCGTCTCCGACGCCGCCCGAGGCATTGGCGCGTTCATGACTGAACTGGTGAGCTGAACCCGCGCCCCGCACCGGCTTCCGGCCCACCGGCCTCTCATCCGACGGGTGAGGGGCCCTCCGCATATTCGGCCCCGGCCGCCCCCCTTCATGTCCAACTTGCCCTCAACACGGCGATATACGGTGCTTGCACACAGTGCACATGTCTTGTGATGCTATGACCGCTTTTGCCGGATGAGTTGACTGACCATGAAGGGGTGGCGAGACCGTGTCGGCCAGTACAACGCCTCAGGTGCCGCCCCAGCAGGACGAACCCCACCCGGCGGCGGGCCACCTCCCGACGGGGGCCCTGATCCCCGCCACAGCCGCCCCAGCCGTCCCTGCTGCCACTACTGCCACCACGGCAGGCACGGGCACCCTCGGCACCACGGCCACGGCGGCCCTCGCGGGCACCACCGGCCCTGTGGGCCCCGGAGGCCCCACGGGCCCCGTGGCGCCCGGAGCCCGTGCCCCCGAGGCGCGGACCGCCGAACCGGCCCCCGGGCGCCCCCAGAGCCGCGGCGCGGACACCCGGGCCCTGACCCAGGTGCTCTTCGGCGAGCTGAAGGGCCTGGAACCGGGCACCAGCGAGCACACCCGGGTCCGCGGGGCCCTGATCGAGGCGAACCTCCCGCTGGTCCGGTACGCGGCGGCCCGCTTCCGCTCCCGGAACGAGCCGATGGAGGACGTGGTCCAGGTCGGCACCATCGGCCTGATCAACGCCATCGACCGCTTCGACCCCGACCGCGGCGTGCAGTTCCCCACCTTCGCGATGCCCACCGTGGTCGGCGAGATCAAGCGGTACTTCCGCGACAACGTCCGCACCGTCCACGTGCCGCGGCGCCTCCACGAACTGTGGGTGCAGGTCAACGCGGCCACCGAGGACCTCACGACCGCCCACGGCCGCACCCCCACCACCGCCGAGATCGCCGAACGGCTGCGCATCTCCGAGGAGGAGGTGCTCTCCTGCATCGAGGCGGGCCGCTCGTACCACGCCACCTCCCTGGAGGCCGCCCAGGAGGGCGACGGGCTGCCGGGGCTGCTGGACCGACTCGGGTACGAGGATCCCGAGCTGGTCGGCGTGGAGCACCGGGACCTGGTCCGGCACCTGCTGGTCCAGCTGCCCGAGCGGGAGCAGCGGATCCTTCTCCTGCGCTACTACAACAATCTGACGCAGTCGCAGATCAGCGCGGAGCTCGGGGTCTCGCAGATGCACGTCTCCCGACTGCTCGCGCGGAGCTTCGCCCGGCTCCGGTCCGCAAACAGGATCGAGGCGTAACCGTATCGAGTGGTGTTCACTCCGCTCGTTTACCGACAGATCCGGCTCATTCGCCTCTGTCGCTGCACAGATATGTCGACTTGGCGCTACAGCGCGTTGCCGACATGTGACATTCTGCTTGAACCGCGTTTGCCGCAGCCCCGCCTCCGGTATTCAGGTGGAGGCTGCGTTCCTCCGACGGACGCGCCAGCCGCGACCGTCCGCGACCTCAAGGGGGTGGCATGTCCGAAGATCAGGGCAGCTCCAAGGTGCTCACGCTCACGAAGAGCGAGGCGCCGGCGGCTACGCTCGACCGCCCGGAAGCCATCGACACCCGAACCCTCTCCCGCTCCCTGTTCCAGCGGCTCGCCACACTGGAGGACGACAGCCCCGAACGGGCGTACGTACGCGACACCCTGATCGAGCTCAACCTCCCGCTGGTCCGGTACGCGGCGGCCCGCTTCCGCTCCCGGAACGAGCCGATGGAGGACATCGTCCAGGTCGGCACCATCGGCCTGATCAAGGCGATCGACCGCTTCGACTGCGAACGCGGCGTGGAGTTCCCGACGTTCGCGATGCCGACCGTGGTCGGCGAGATCAAGCGCTTCTTCCGGGACACCTCCTGGTCGGTGCGCGTGCCGCGGCGCCTCCAGGAGCTGCGCCTCGCCCTCACCAAGGCCAGCGACGAGCTCGCGCAGAAGCTGGACCGCTCGCCGACCGTCACCGAACTCGCCGCGGTGCTCGGGGTGTCGGAGGAGGAGGTCGTCGACGGCCTGGCCGTGGGCAACGCCTACACCGCCTCCTCGCTGGACTCCCCCTCCCCGGAGGACGAGGGCGGCGAGGGCTCGCTCGCGGACCGGCTGGGCTACGAGGACACCGCCCTGGAAGGGGTGGAGTACCGCGAGTCCCTGAAGCCGCTGCTGGCCAAACTCCCGCCCAGGGAACGGCAGATCATCATGCTGCGGTTCTTCGCCAACATGACGCAGTCGCAGATCGGCGAGGAGGTCGGCATCTCCCAGATGCACGTCTCCCGACTGCTGACCCGCACCCTGGCCCA
>NZ_JBEOSD010000099.1:0-29911 GCF_040302735.1 Streptomyces sp. NPDC097619
TGTTACCACCCACCACACCCCCCCCCCGGCCTCCACCGCGGCCCCCGCCCACCCCACCCCGCCGGCGCCGCCACCCCCGCCCCCGCGGCCGGCCCCCGCCCCGCCCCGCCGACACCCCCGGCCCCCGCCCTTCCCGAGCCCGCGGCGGGCCCGGCCGAACCGCGCCAGGACCCCGGCCTCGACGAGCGGATCACCCGACTGGCGCTGGCCGCCCGCGGCGGCGAACCCGAGGCCGTGGACCGGTTCGTCCGCTCCCTCCAGCGGGACGTCCGCCGGTACGTGACCTACCTGAGCGCCGACCCGCAGGCCGCCGAGGACCTCACCCAGGAGACCTTCCTGCGGGCCCTGGGCAGCCTGCACCGCTTCGAGGGCCGCTCCTCGGCCCGTACCTGGCTGCTGTCCATCGCCCGCCGCACCGTCATCGACAGCGTGCGCCGGGCCGCCGCCCGACCCCGGCTCTGCGACACCGACGACTGGCAGTCCGCCGCCGAACGGGCCCAGACCCGCGGCCTGCCCGGCTTCGAGGACGGCGTGGCGCTCGCGGAACTCCTCGGTCGGCTCCCCGACGAGCGGCGCGAGGCGTTCGTCCTCACCCAGCTCCTCGGACTGCCGTACACCGAGGCCGCCGCCCTGGGCGGCTGTCCCGTCGGCACCGTCCGCTCCCGGGTGGCCCGCGCCCGGACCGCGCTGATCGCCCTGCTGCGCGACGCCGAGGGCGCCGCCCCCGCCGCGGAGCGCCCCGCGGCCTGACGAGGGACGGGAACACCGGCGACCGGGAACGCCGGAGGGCCGGAGCGGTATCCGTACCGCCCCGGCCCTCCGGCGTTCACGCCGCTCCGGCCCCGTCGCGTCCCCGTCCGCGCGCGTGCCCGCGCGGGTCAGTCGCTCTCCGTGCTCCCGAAGGCCGACAGGATCCGGTCCGCCGCCAGCGTGGCCGTCAACCGGCCCTCCCTGACCCGGCGTTCCAACTCCGGGGCCACCGCGCGCACCGACGGGTCCGAACGCAGTCGGTCCAGCAGCGCCTCCCGGACCATCGACCAGGTCCACTCGATCTGCTGCTCCCGGCGCTTGCGCTCCAGGCCGCCGCTCGCCTCCAGCACCGACCGGTGTTGCTCCAGCCGCTCCCACAGCACGTCCAGGCCCAGGGACTCGCGGGCACTGCACGTCAGGACCGGCGGGGTCCACGAGGCGTCCGCGGGGTGCATCAGCCGCAGCGCGCCCGACAGTTCGCGGGCCGCGGCCCGCGCGTCCCGCTCGTGGGGACCGTCCGCCTTGTTCACGGCGATCACGTCCGCGAGCTCCAACACGCCCTTCTTGATGCCCTGGAGCTGGTCGCCGGTCCGGGCCAGGCTCAGCAGCAGGAAGGAGTCCACCATCGCCGCGACCGTGGTCTCCGACTGGCCGACGCCCACCGTCTCCACGAGCACCACGTCGTACCCGGCGGCCTCCATCACGATCATCGACTCGCGGGTGGCCTTCGCCACCCCGCCCAGGGTGCCCGCCGAGGGCGAGGGCCGCACGAAGGCCGCCGGATCCACCGACAGCCGCTCCATGCGGGTCTTGTCCCCGAGGATGGAACCGCCGGTCCGCGTGGACGACGGGTCCACGGCCAGCACCGCCACCCGGTGCCCCAGCCCCGTCAGAAGGGTGCCGAAGGCGTCGATGAACGTGGACTTCCCCACGCCCGGCACCCCGCTGATGCCGATCCGACGGGCCTTGCCGGTGTGCGGCAGGAGCTCCGTCAGCAGCCGCTGGGCCAGCACCCGGTGGTCGGCGCGGGTGGACTCGACGAGGGTCACCGCGCGCGCGATCAGCGCCCGCTTCCCGTCGAGCACGCCCTTCACGTACGCGTCGAGATCAATCCTCGGAGGCATCGACCGCGCCGCCCTCGTCCAGCGGAGGATGGCCGAGCTCGGCGGCCAGCCGCGACACCAGGTCGTACGCCGCGTCCGGGATCACCGTCCCCGGCGGGAACACCGCGGCCGCGCCCATCTCCAGCAGCACCGGCACGTCCTGCGGGGGGATCACCCCACCCACGACGATCATGATGTCCTCGCGCCCCTCGGCCGCGAGCTGCTCGCGCAGCGCGGGGACGAGCGTGAGGTGTCCGGCGGCCAGCGAGGACACGCCCACCACGTGCACGTCCGCCTCGACGGCCTGCCGGGCCACCTCCTCCGGGGTCTGGAAGAGCGGGCCCACGTCCACGTCGAAACCGAGGTCGGCGAAGGCCGTGGAGATCACCTTCTGGCCGCGGTCGTGGCCGTCCTGGCCCATCTTGGCCACCAGGATGCGCGGCCTGCGGCCCTCCGCCTCCTCGAACCGGTCCACCAGGGCGCGGGTGCGGTCCACGGAGGGGGACTCTCCTGCCTCGTTGCGGTACACACCCGAGATCGTACGGATCTGGCTCGCGTGCCGCCCGTACACCTTCTCCAGCGCGTCCGAGATCTCGCCCACGGTGGCCTTGGCGCGGGCCGCGTCCACGGCCAGGGCGAGCAGGTTGCCCTCCAGCCCGGGGCCGGGGGCCCGACCGGCCGCCTCCGTCAGGGCGCGCAGCGCGTCCTGGGTGACGGACTCGTCCCGCTCCTCGCGCAGCCGTCGCAGCTTGGCGATCTGCTGGGCCCGCACCGAGGAGTTGTCGACCTTGAGGACCTCGATCTGTTCGTCGCTGTCCACCCGGTACTTGTTGACGCCGATCACCGGCTGTCGTCCGGAGTCGATCCGGGCCTGGGTGCGGGCCGCGGCCTCCTCCACCCGGAGCTTGGGGATGCCCGCGTCGATGGCCTGGGCCATGCCGCCCGCCGCCTCGACCTCCCGGATGTGCTGCCAGGCCCGCCGGGCCAGGTCGTAGGTCAGCCGCTCCACGTAGGCGCTGCCGCCCCACGGGTCGATGACCCGGGTGGTCCCCGACTCCTGCTGGATCAGCAGCTGCGTGTTCCGGGCGATCCGCGCGGAGAAGTCCGTGGGCAGCGCCAGTGCCTCGTCGAGGGCGTTGGTGTGCAGGGACTGGGTGTGGCCCTGCGTGGCGGCCATCGCCTCCACGCAGGTGCGGGTCACGTTGTTGAACACGTCCTGCGCGGTCAGCGACCACCCCGAGGTCTGCGAATGGGTGCGCAGGGAAAGGGACTTGGAGTTCTTCGGCTCGAACTCCTTCACCAGCTTCGCCCACAGCAGGCGGGCCGCCCGCAGCTTGGCGACCTCCATGAAGAAGTTCATGCCGATCGCCCAGAAGAAGGACAGGCGCGGCGCGAAGGCGTCCACGTCCAGCCCGGCCTCGCGTCCGGCCCGCAGGTACTCCACCCCGTCCGCGAGGGTGTAGGCCAGCTCCAGGTCGGCCGTGGCCCCCGCCTCCTGGATGTGGTACCCGGAGATCGAGATGGAGTTGTACCGGGGCATCTTCCGCGAGGTGAAGGCGAAGATGTCGGAGATGATCCGCATCGACGGCTTCGGCGGGTAGATGTAGGTGTTGCGGACCATGAACTCCTTGAGGATGTCGTTCTGGATGGTCCCCGCCAGCTTCTCCGGCGGCACCCCCTGCTCCTCGGCCGCCACGATGTACAGCGCCAGCACGGGCAGCACCGCGCCGTTCATCGTCATCGACACCGTCATCCGGTCCAACGGGATCCCGTCGAACAACTGCCGCATGTCGTAGATCGAGTCGATGGCCACCCCCGCCATCCCGACGTCGCCCGTCACCCGCGGGTGGTCGCTGTCGTACCCGCGGTGCGTCGGCAGGTCGAAGGCGACCGACAGGCCCTTCTGCCCGGCCGCCAGGTTCCGGCGGTAGAAGGCGTTGGACTCTTCGGCCGTGGAGAAGCCGGCGTACTGCCGGATCGTCCACGGCTGGTTCACGTACATCGTCGGGTACGGGCCGCGCAGGTACGGGGCCACGCCCGGGTACGTCCCCAGGAAGTCCAGGCCCTCCAGGTCCCGGCCGGTGTACAGCGGCTTCACGCCGATGCCCTCCGGGGTCTCCCACAGCAGGTCCTCGGCGGCGGTGCCGGACTCCTTCACGGCGGCCCGCCACTGCTCCTCGGAACCGGCCGGGGCCGCGGGGGAGTCCAGCTCCACGCCGGAGAAATCGGGGATGCTCATCGCGCCACTCCCATGCGGTCGAGAACGGAGGACAGCACGGCGACGGCGTCACAGCCCGCGAACACGTACGCGTCCACGGCGTCCGCGCAGGTTCCGGGCTTCCCGGCGAGGAACACCGGGTCGGCGCCGGCGGCGCGCAGCGCTTCCGCGACGGCCGCGCCCTGCTCCTCGTACAGCGCGTCCGAGGAGACCAGGCAGGCCGGGCCCGCCCCGCTCGCGGCGTACGCGTCGGCGACGGAGGAGGCGTCCACCGAGACGGGGTCGTGGACCGGCTCGATGCCGCCCGCCTGGAAGAGGTTGCCGGCGAACGAGGCCCGCGCGGTGTGCGCGGCGGCCGGGCCCAGCGCGGCCAGGAACACCTTCGGGCGGCTGCCCGTCAGCGCCAGGTGCGCGTCGGAACGGGCCCGCAGGGCTTCGAAGGCGTCGTCCCGCCGCACCCGCGGCAGCCCGCCGGAGGGTGCTTCGGGTGCGGGCGGGCGGACCACGGGCTTCTCCGCCAGGAAGGGGAACTCGCTGACACCGGTGATCGGTTCGCGGCGCTTGGCCAGCTTCTGCGAGCGGGCCTCCCAGGTGGCGGCGAGACGGTCCGCCACCCACCCTGAGCGGAGCGCGTCGGCCAGGCCGCCCGTCCGCTCGATCTCCTGGAAGAACGCCCACGCGGCGTGGGCGAGTTCGTCGGTGAGCCGTTCCACGTACCAGGAGCCGCCCGCCGGGTCGATGACCCGGGCCAGGTGGGACTCCTCCAGGAGGATCGTGGAGGTGTTGCGGGCGACGCGGCGGGCGAAGGCGTCCGGCAGGCCCAGGTCCTGGTCGAAGGGGAGCACGGTGACGGCGTCGGCGCCGCCGACGCCGGCGGCGAGGGTGGCCACGGTGGTCCGCAGCATGTTCACCCACGGGTCCCGGCGCGTCATCATCACCGGCGAGGTCACCGCGTGCTGGCGCTGGGCGCCCGCGGCGGGCTGCCCGGACGCCTCCGCGACCCGGGCCCACAGCCGGCGGGCCGCGCGGAACTTGGCGATGGTCAGGAACTGGTCGGCGGTGGCCGCGTACCGGAACTCCAGCTGGCCCAGCGCCTCGGCGACGCCGAGTCCGGCCCCGGTCAGCTCCCGCAGGTAGGCGACCCCCGTGGCCAGGGACAGCCCCAGCTCCTCGGCGGCCGAACCGCCCGCCTCGTGGTAGGGCAGCGCGTCCACGGCCAGCGCCCGGACGCCCGGCCAGTGCGCGGCGCACTCCCGGGCCAGGGCCACGGCGTCCGCCGGGTCCAGGGCCTCGCCGGTGCGGGCCTCGTGGCCCAGGGGGTCGGCGCCCAGTACGGCCCGGGCGGCGGCGGGGGAGACCCCGGCCTCGCGGTACAGCCGCAGCAGCTCGGCCGCGGCGGCGGCCGTGTCGGCGCCCGCGTCGAGCACGAGGGGGGCCAGGTCCAGGTAGACCCCCTCCAGGGCCCGGGCCATGCCGGCCACCGGCACCCCGCCCCGACCCACGGGCAGCCACAGCGAGGTGACCCCGTTCTCCAGGTCGGCGAGGGCCGCTTCGGAGAGCCGGACGGGATCGTCGCCGACGAGCCGCTGGCGCACGTCCCAGCCGTTCGTGGCGCCGCCCTCGGCCCGGCCGCCCCGTACGAAGGGGGCGAACCCGGGAAGGCCGGCTTCGGGCGCGGCATCGCGCGCGGTGTACAGGGGCCGGGTGCCGAGCCCGTCCTGGAGCGTCGTGGACAGGGCCTCTTCGGCGGCCTCGCCTGAGACCTCCTTGCCCGCCTTGCGCAGTACGCCCTCCACCAGGCGCTGCCACTGCTCATGCGTCGCATCAGGGAACTCGGCGGCCAGCGAGAGCCCGTCATCAGGCAGGACCGTCATGGCTCAGACTGTAGGGCAGCCGCTCAAAGGTGCAGCAGGTCCATGGGTGTGACCTTGACCTCTCTCTCCGTGTCCGCCGCCGGTGCCCTCCGCGTCCGCCCCGGAGCCGCCCCGGACCCCGCCCGGGGGACCTCCGTCGGCGTCGCGCGCCGTCCGCGCCGGCGCTCAGTGCCGGGCCGGATCCCGGAACAGCGGGCCCAGCAGCACGGTGCCGGCCGCCACCGGCAGCACCGCCGGACCGGCGTGCGGGGAGACGATCCGCTCCGGGTCCGCGCAGACGTGCGACACCTCCAGCGCCGCCGTACGGATCTCCTCCAGGTACTCCGGACGGAGGAGGCTGCTCCGCTCGGTGACGACCACCAGGGCCGGATTGAGGGCGTCCAGCAGCAGGGCCGCGGCCCGGCCCACCGCCGCGGCCCGCTCCCGCAGCAGCCGGTCCGCCCGGGGGTCCCCGGCGGCGGCCGCGTCCACCACGAGCGCCGGGTCCGCCACGGGCACGATTCCGGCGCGCGCCGCCGCCTCGGACAGTGCCGTGTCGGAGGCGGTGGCCGACAGGCAGCCGGTCCGACCGCACGGGCACGGGGCCGTCGACCCGGGCACCGGCAGGTGCGCGACCGCGCCGGCCCCGGAGCCCGGCCCCCGGTGGATCACCCCGCCGAGGCCGAAGGCCGCGTCCACCACCGAACCGACGAACAGGTGCAGCACGCTGTGCCGGGCCTCCGGACGCCCGAAGAGCACCTCGGAGCGGGCCACCGCCCGCGCGTGGTTGTCCACCCTCACCGGCAGCCCCACGGCCGCCCCGAACTCCTCGGCCAGGGCCCGGTGCCGCCAACCCAGCGCCTCGTGGCGGACCACCGTCCCCCGCTCCGGGTCCACCCAACCGCCCAGGGCGGTCCCCACGCCCAGCAGCGGCCGGTCCCCGGCGGTGTCGCGGAGGAAGGCGGACAGCTCCGCCGCGACCCGCGCCGCCAGTCCGTCGGGACCCAACCCCGCACTGTCATAGGGGATCTCACGGTGCGCCAGGACCCGCCCCCGCAGGTCGACCAGGGCCAGGGTGGAGGCCGGTACCCCGATGTGGACCCCCGCCGCCACCGCCCCGCCGACCGCCCCCGTGTGCAGGTCGAGCGGTATCTGCGGCCGACCCACCCCACCGGCGACGGCCAGTTCGGGCAGCTCCCGCACCAGACCCTGCCGGAGCAGGCCGGTGGCCTGCCGGGACACGGCGGCCGGACTGAGCCCGCACAGCCGGGCGATGTCGCTGCGGGCCACCGGGCCGTGGTCGAGCACGGTCCTCAGCACCGTCGCGGCGTTCGTCGCGCGACGGCTGTCCCCGGGGCTGTGGTGCCCGGGACGGTCAGAGATCACAAGACGCCTTTCATGGGGTGGGCGTGGCGCCGGTGTTGCGGGGTGGTGAAATCCCGGCCACGGCCGAAACTGTTTCCCCGGGGCCGTCACGGGCCCGCCGGACGCCCGGCGCGGAATCGCCGGATCCATCGGATGCGCAGGTCAGAGTGGGTGCGGCACGGATCCTCCGAGGGTCGGGCGGAGGCCCGTGCGGGCTCCGATGAAACCAGACCGCGACCCGTTCCGCCCCCGTCCGGGCCGTCCGATCGCCCTTGACCCGACGCGGCGCCGCTGACACGCTCCGAGCCATGTCCGCGACGCCTTCCTCCGCCCCGCGGCTCCTCACTCCCGGCCGGTCCTGTCCGACCGCCGAGTGTCCGGGCCGCCAGGCCCGCCGCTGCGCCTGAGCAGCGCTCAACCGCGCCCCACGGCTCCGCCCCCCTGACCGCCGCCCGGCGGACGGGCTCCGTCCCTCCGCGGCCGGACCCGTCCCCGTACGGACCGGACGCCGGGGACCGGAGGGGCCGCCGCGCGGGTCCTGAGCCGCTGCGTGGCTGATTACTTCCGCTGCGAAACGAATTCCGTCCGACGCGTCCCGTCCGCGGCCCCGCCGGAGCGGGCCGGGCGGTACCGGCACCCCGCCGGACCGCACCGCACACCCCGTCCGGCACGGCCGCTCCCCCTTCCCGATCGCCTCCGCCTCCGCACCCCCCGCATGGCGTCCCTACCGGCGCCGCGCCCGGATCCCCACCCGTACCGGCAGCCGCGTCCGCATCCGCGTCCGTCCGCTCGGCTCCCCCCGCACGGCCGTCCTCCGCGCCGCCGTACGGGCCGGGCACCGACGCGACGGCCCCCGGGGCCCGCCGCGGCTCCGCACCGACCCCACCACCCGACGCACCAGCCGTTCCGCGGGCACCCTCGTCCGCCTCCGCACGCCCGTACCGCCGTACCCGTCCGCACCACCGCGCCCGAAAGAGGTCCCGACATGACCACCGCCCTCACCACCGAGCCCGCCGACACCGCCGAGACGGCCGAGACCACCGACCCCGCCGCCGAGCGGCCCGCCGGCGCGGCCGGCGCCCCCGTCGTCACGCGGATCGGCGGTCGGATCGGCGCCCTCATCGAGAACGTGAACCTCGGTCCCGACCTCGACGAGGACACCGTCACCGCGATCCGCGGCGCCCTGCTCCGTCACAAGGTGGTCTTCTTCCGCGGCCAGCACCACCTGGACGAGGACGCCCACGAGGGCTTCGCCCGCCTGCTCGGCACCCCCGTGGCCCACCCCACCGTCCCCTCCGCGGACGGCCGTTACTCCCTCGGCATCGACTCGGCCCACGGCGCCCGGGCCAACCAGTGGCACACCGACGTCACCTTCGTGCCCGCCTACCCGGCCTTCTCCATCCTGCGGGCCGTCACCCTGCCCCCGTACGGCGGCGACACCCTCTGGGCCAACACCGCCGCCGCCTACCGGGACCTGCCGGCCCCGCTCCAGGAGCTGGCCGCGAACCTCCGGGCGGTGCACTCCAACGCCTACGACTACGCCGCCCTGCGGCCCGACGCGGTGCCGGAGCTCCTCGCCCAGTACCGCGAGGTCTTCACCTCGACCGAGTTCCTCACCGAGCACCCGGTGGTGCGGGTCCACCCGGAGACCGACGAACCCGCCCTGCTGCTCGGCAACTTCGTCCAGCGGATCGCCGGACTCACCGGACGGGACTCCCGCGCCCTGGTGGACCTCTTCCAGTCGCACGTCGAGCGCCCCGAGAACACCGTCCGCTGGCAGTGGCAGGCCGGTGACGTGGCCATCTGGGACAACCGCGCCACCCAGCACTACGGCGTCGACGACTCCGACGACCACGAGCGGGTGCTCCGCCGGGTCACCGTGGACGGGGACGTCCCCGTCGGCCCCGACGGGCGCCCCTCCGTCCTGATCCAGCCGCAGGAGGTCCCCGCGCCCTCCTTCGGCATCCCCTCCGGAGCCTCCGGCACCGACCAGGAGGGCTGACCCGGCTCCGGTTCCGGCGCCGCCCCGCGATCCGGGGCGGCGCCGGAACCGGCCGGCCGCCCACCGGACCTTCCGCCCTCCGGCGGCCCCGCTCCCGCTCCGCGACCCGCGTCCGCCCGTCCCCACGGGCCCCGCGTCCCGCCCCGCATCCCCTTCGTCCCGCCCCGCACCTCCGCCCCGCCCGAAGGAGTCCCGTGCCCCGCCTCCTCGCCCTCACCGGCAGCCCCTCCGCCGTCTCCCGCACCGCCCTCGTGGCCGACCTCATCCTGGACCGGTTCGCCGACGCCGGGTACGAGACCCGCCACCTCGCCGTCCGCGACCTGCCAGCCGCCGACCTGCTCGCCGCCCGCACCGGGCAGCCCGAGATACGCGAGGCCCTCGCGGCCGTCGCGGCCGCCGACGGGATCATCGTGGCCACCCCCGTCTACAAGGCCGCCTACACCGGCCTGTTGAAATCCTTCCTGGACCTGCTCCCGCAGACCGGGCTCGCCGGCAAGACCGTGCTCCCCCTGGCCACCGGCGGCAGCCTCGCCCACGTCCTCGCCCTGGACTACGCGCTGCGCCCGGTCCTCACCGCGCTCGGTGCCCGGCACGTCACCTCGGGGCGCTTCCTGCTCGACTCCACCGTCAGCCGCGGCCCCTCCGGAGCCCTCCTCGAACCGGCCGCCGCCGTCCAACTCGACCAGGCCGTGACCGAGTTCGCCGCGACCCTGCCCCCGGTGGGCCGCCCGGCCGGCAGCGCGGCCGCGCGGGTCCTCAGCTCCGCCCCCTGACCCGCACCGCACCCGGTCCCGCCGCCCGCCGCTCCCGCCACCCGCCTCCCCGCGCCGGAACCTCCCCGGCCCCGGCCGCCCCGGCCGCCCCACCCCAGCCCGCCCCACCCGAAGGAACCGACCATGAGCCCCACCGCCCCCGCCGCGAGACGCCTCTCCTCCCCGGCCTCCCGCCGCGCCTTCCTCACCCTCGTCGGCCTCTCGGCGGCCGCGGTGGGCTGCGGCCGGGCCACCGCCACCGGCGGCTCCGGACAGCAGACCAAGAAGCTCCGCTACCAGGGCACGGTCGGCCAGGTCACCCTGGCCGAACTCGCCGAGGACCTGGGCTACTTCGGGGACGTGAAGCTGGAGTGGGTCGGCAACACCATCAGCGGCCCCCAGGACATCCAGTCCGCCGCCACAGGTCAGACCGACTTCGGCGGCGCCTTCAACGGGGCCGTGGTCAAGCTCATCGCGAGCAAGGCCCCCGTCAAGGCCGTCATCAGCTACTACGGCGTCGACAAGGACAGCTACAGCGGCTACTACGTCCGCGCCGACAGCCCGATCCGCTCCGCCGCCGACCTCGGCAGCGCCAAGGTCGGCATGAACACCCTCGGCGCGCACTCCGAGGCCATGCTCGACATCTACCTCAAGCGCAGCGGACTGAGCCCCGCCCGGGCCGACAAGGTGCAGCCCCTGGTGGTGCCGCCCGTCAACACCGAACAGTCCCTGCGGCAGCGGCAGATCGAGGTCGGCGTCCTCGGTGGCATCCTCCGCGAGAAGGCCCTCGCCACGGGCGGCATCCGTCCCCTCTTCAGCGACTACGAGCTGATCGGCGCGTTCAGCGCCGGCACCTACGTGATGACCGAACGCTTCCTCAAGCAGAACCCCGACACCGCGCGGACCTTCGTCACCGGCGTCGCCAAGGCCATCGAGTGGGCCCGCACCACCCCGCGCGAGCAGGTCATCGCCCGCATGACGGAGATCATCGGCCGGCGGGGCCGGAACGAGGACGCCTCCGTCCTCAAGTACTGGCGCTCCTACGGCGTCGCCGAGACCGGCGGCCGGATCGACGACCGCGAGTTCTCCCTGTGGACGGAATGGCTGGAGGAGCGCGGCGACCTCCCCAAGGGGCGCGTGGACGTCCGCTCCGTCTACACCAACGAGTTCAACGACTACGGCAAGAAGCAGGGGAGCTGACCGCCGTGCCCGAGATCGTCTTCGAACAGGTCCGCAAGACCTTCCCCGTGAAGGGTGCCGGACGCGCCCGCGCGGGCGAGTTCACCGCCCTCGACGGCATCGACCTGACCATCGCCCCCGGCGAGTTCCTCGTCGTCGTCGGCCCCAGCGGCTGCGGCAAGTCCACCCTCCTGGACCTCCTCGGCGGACTCGCCACCGCCACCTCCGGCCGGATCCTCCTCGACGGGAAGCCCGTCACCGGCCCCGGCCTGGACCGCGGGATCGTCTTCCAGCAGTACGCCCTGCTGCCCTGGCGCACCGCCCTGGGCAACGTCGAGTTCGGACTGGAGGCCATCGGCACCCCGCGCCGGAAGCGCGCCGCCCTGGCCCGCGAGTTCCTGGACCTGGTGGGCCTCACCGGCTTCGAGGACCGCCACCCCCACGAGCTGTCCGGCGGCATGCGGCAGCGGGTGGCCATCGCCCGCTCCCTCGCCTACGACCCGGACGTCCTGCTCATGGACGAACCCTTCGCCGCCCTCGACGCGCAGACCCGCGAATCCCTCCAGGACGAGCTGCTCCGCATCTGGGAACGCACCGGAAAGACCGTCGTGTTCATCACCCACGGCATCGAGGAGGCCGTCTACCTGGGGCAGCGGGTGGCCGTGATGACCTCCAGGCCCGGCCGCATCAAGGAGGTCGTCCCCGTCTCCTTCGGGGACCGCCGCGACACCGGGGACCTGCGTTCCAGCCCCGAGTTCGCCCGCCACCGTCGGGAGATCTGGCACCTCCTGCACGACGAGGTGGCCCGCGCCCAGCAGTTGGAGAAGGAGGAGGCAGCAGCATGAGCACCCGCGAACCCGCCACCGGCACCCTGACCGCCGACACCCGCCCCGCCCCGACCCCCGCCGACCGGGCGGCCGACCCGGTCCGCGCCGAGGACCCCGTCGCGATCCCACCGGACGGCCCGCCCGAGCCGGCGGCCCCGACCGCCGCCGCGTACCCCGAGCGGAGCCCTGCCCCCACCCCGACCCCACCCGCCGGGACGGAACCGGTGGTCCCGGACACCGGGACCACCGCACCCGGCCCGCTGCGCCGGGCCGCCCGCGCCCTCGGCACCGCACTGGTCCGCAGCCTCGCCGTCGCCGCCCTGCTGCTGCTCTGGGAGACCGCGCCCCGGCTCGGCCTCGTGGACGCGACCTTCCTCCCGCCGTTCAGCGAGGTCGCCCGCGCCTGGTGGGAACTGCTCCTCGACGGACAGCTCGGCGAGCACACGGGCGCCAGCCTGCTCCGCTCCTTCGGAGGCTTCGGGATCGCCGTGGCCCTGGCCATCCCGCTCGGCTTCCTCATCGGCTGGTACCGGCCCGTGGCCGACCTCCTCGGCCCGCTGCTGGAGGTCTTCCGCAACACCGCCGCCCTCGCCCTGCTGCCCGTCTTCACCCTGCTCCTGGGCATCGGGGAGACCTCCAAGACGGCGATCATCGTCTACGCCTGCCTCTGGCCGGTCCTCCTGAACACCATCAGCGCGGTCCGCAACACCGACCCCACCCTGCTGAAGCTCGCCCGCTCCATGAACCTCTCCACGCCCCGGCTCTTCCTGAAGGTGGTCCTGCCGGCCTCCGTGCCCGCCGTGTTCACCGGCATCCGGCTGGCGGGCGCCGTGTCCATCCTGGTCCTGGTGGCCGCCGAGATGATCGGGGCCAAGGCCGGCCTGGGCTACCTGATCAACGCCTCGCAGTTCAACTTCGCCATCCCGCAGATGTACGCCGGGATCATCACCATCTCCGCCATCGGCGTGGCCTTCAACCAGCTGCTGGTCACCGTCGAACGCAGGCTCAGCGGCTGGCGCGTCCCCGCCTCCGCCTGACCGCACCGCCGCCCGCACCCGCCCCCCGGCGGACCGCACCCGCCCGCGGACCCGGATCCGCCCCGGGCCCGCCCGCGGACACCGCCCGCCCCGCCCTTCCCCGGAGGACACCGTCATGACCACCCGCCCGTCCGGCTCCGCCACCCCGCCGCGCGAACTCCACCTCAACGCCTTCCTCATGAACGCCGGCCACCACGACGCGGCCTGGCGCCACCCCGCGAGCAGCCCCGACCGCGTCACCGACCTCCGCTACTTCCAGGAGCTGGCCCGCACCGCCGAACGCGGCCTGCTCGACTCGGTGTTCCTCGCCGACGGCCTGGCCCTCTGGGGGCCCGTCCGGCACAACGCCCTCGGCGGCTTCGAACCCCTCACCCTGCTCTCCGCCCTCGCCGCGGTCACCGAGCGCATCGGACTGATCGCCACCGTCTCCACCACCTTCAACGAGCCCTTCCACACCGCCCGCAAGTTCGCCTCCCTCGACCACATCAGCAACGGCCGCGCCGGATGGAACATCGTCACCTCCGGCACCGTCGCCGAGGCGCAGAACTTCGGACGCGAGGAGCACCTGGAACACGCCGTCCGCTACGAGCGGGCCCACGAGTTCCTGGAGGTGGCCCTCAAGCTCTGGGACAGCTGGGAGGACGACGCGATCGTCCTCGACCGCGACCGCGGCGTGTACGCGGACACCGACCGCATCCACCCCGCCGCACACCGCGGCACCCACTTCGGGGTGGCCGGGGCCCTCAACGTGCCGCGGTCCCCGCAGGGCCGCCCGCTGCTGGTCCAGGCGGGCTCCTCGGCGGACGGCAAGGAGTTCGCCGCCCGGCACGCCGAGGCCGTGTTCACCGCCCAGCAGACCCTGGACGACGCCCAGACCTTCTACAAGGACCTCAAGGCCAGGGCCGTGCGGCACGGCCGCGCCGAGGAGGACGTGCTCGTCCTGCCCGGGATCTGCCCCGTCATCGGCTCCACCGAGGCCGAGGCCCGTGCCCTGGAGGCCGAACTCACCGAGCTCCAGGTCCCCGAGTACGGCCTCGCCCAGCTCTCCGGAATGCTAGGCACCGACCTCACCGGTCTGCCCCTGGACGGCCCGCTGCCCGAACTCCCTCAGGAGTCCGACATCAACGGCAACAAGAGCCGTTTCACCCTCGTGGCCGAGCTGGCCCGCCGCGACGGACTGACCCTCCGCCAGATCATCGCCCGGCTCGGCGGCGGTCGCGGCCACCAGGTCCTCGCGGGCACCCCCGAGCAGATCGCCGACCGGATCCAGGAGTGGTTCACCCGGGGCGCCGCCGACGGCTTCAACATCATGCCGCCGGTGCTGCCCACCGGACTCACCCACTTCGTGGACCAGGTGGTGCCCGAGCTCCAGCGCCGCCGACTGTTCCGCACCGAGTACACCGGCACCACCCTGCGCGAGCACTACGGCCTGGCCCGACCCGCCAACCGGTACGCCGCACCCGCGTCCTGAGCGGCGCGCGCGACCTCACGGACCGGGGCGGGACCGGCGGGCAGAGGGGCCCGCCGGTCCCGCCCCTCCGCGCGCGCGGAGGGGCGGACAGGCGCCCGGACGGGCTCTTCCGGAGGGTCCTCGGCCGTGCCGTCGCGCGCCGGGGCGCGGCCGGTGCGAGGGTTCCGGGAGGAGGTGGGCCGATGGGCGGTCGCCGTGCGGGAGGGCGGGACGGACGATGGAGCTGACCGGTACCGCGTTCTTCGCGCTCCTCATCGCCCTGACCGTGCTCGCTGTCCTGGGGACGCTGTTGCTGTGGGGGAGGGCTCCCGGGCCCGGCTGGGTGCGGTGGCCGCTGCGGCTGCTGATGATCCTGCTGTGCCAGTTCACGGCCATCGCGACCGTCGCGGTCTGGATGAACAACAGTTACGGGCTGTACGCGTCCTGGGACGATCTGCTGGGCACCGAGGGGGATGCCGCGGGTGCGATGACGGGGCCGCCCGTGGGGCGGGCGCGTTTCACCGACAGCGGCGACGGGGTGAAGACCACCTCCTTCCGCGGCACGCACTCCAAGCTCGCCGGCCAGGTGTTGGTGTGGACCCCGCCCGAGTACGACGCTCCGGGCGCCGATCGGACCCGTTTCCCGGTCCTGTACCTCCTGCACGGGGTCCCCGGTGCCCCGCAGGGGTGGCTGGACGCCGGCGGCATGCCCCAGGCGTGGGCCGACTACGTCAAGGACGGCATCGTCCACCCGGCGATCCTGGTCATGCCGGTCATCGACCCCGGCGGCATCGACACCGACTGCTCCGACACCCCGCGGCGCAAGGTCGCCACCTGGCTGGCCCGCGACGTCCCCGACCTGGTGGCCCACCACTTCCGCACCCTGCCCGGCCCCCGCGGCCAGGCCCTGCTGGGCTTCTCGACCGGGGGCTTCTGCGCGGCCAAGCTCCCGCTCCAGTACCCGAAGGTCTTCGGCTCCGGTGCCGCCCTCGACCCCGACCCCCTCACCGGCGACCCCGACGTCCTCACCGACCCCGCCCTCCGGGAACGCAACAGCCCCCTGTGGCTCGTCCGCAACGCCCGCCCCGCCCCCGAGGTCGCCCTGTTCCTGGCCACCTCCCGACAGGACCGCCTCAGCCCACCCGCCTACCTGGACGAGTTCGCCCGGGCCGCCGAAGGCACCAAGGTCACCGTCAAGACCCTCGTCCTGCCCACCGGCGGACACAACTTCGACACCTGGCAACGCATGTACCCCGTCGTCCTGCCCTGGCTCAGCGCGCAGACCGACGCACCGAAACCCTGAGGCCTCGCCCCGGGCTCCCCGCCCGGGCCTCCTGACCCCGTCCCCGCCCTCGCCCCGTGTCCGGGCGAGGGTTTCGCACGTCGCCCCGGGGCACCGGCGGAGTCTCCACGGGATCGGTGTTTCCGCTGGTCACAGCCGTACTCCCGGCCCGGCCCGGGCGGCCGGCGCGGGGGCGGGGGAGGGGTGCGGGAAGGGGCCGGACAAGGGTTTTCCCCGTATCGGGTTCATCTCCCGGCTGCCTACTGTCTGCCCACCGGCGATCACAGCCGGCCAACGGCCCTCCCCGCCACCCCACATGGCGGGCAGGCGCCACCGGCCCGGCGGCGCCCCGCCGGTACGACGTCGTCCGCCGCCCGCGCTCCGCGCCCGGGCCCCGGACGACACGGCGCGCAGCGGTGACCGGGGTCAGTTGAGGAGCCGTCCCCGGTCCCGCGGCCGCCACACACCTCCCACACCGCACCGACGGCCGCCCCGGCCCGCCCGGGGAACCCGGCCGTGAAAGGGATCAACGTGCACGCTTCACGACGTAGGCTGATATCCGTGCTGGCGGTCTCCGCCACGCTGGTCGGCGGTACCGCGGCCACCACCTCGATGGCCCTGGCGAAGCCCCTGGTGCAGGCGGCCCCGGCCGCCGCCACGGCGGTCACCCCGCTGCCCGTCGCCCCGGTCGAGAACCTGATCGTCGGCTACAAGTCCGGTGCCACCGAGGCCCGTTCCAACACCGCCGCCGCGGACGACGCGGAGGCCAAGGGCGCCAAGGCCGGCGAGGACGTGGCCTTCGAGCGCCGCCTCGGCACCGGTGCCGCCCTCGTCGACCTCGGCGGCGCGCAGACCACCGCCGACGTCAACGCCGTGATCAGCGCCTTCCGCGCCGACCCCGACGTGGCCTACGTCGAGCCCGACTCCCGCGCCTACGCGATGGCCACCCCGAACGACACCGACTACGCCAAGCAGTGGGACCTCTTCGAGCCCACCGCCGGCATGAACGTGCCCGCCGCCTGGGACAAGACCACCGGCTCCGGCGTCACCGTCGCCGTGATCGACACCGGCTACGTCGCCCACTCGGACCTGGCCGCGAACATGGTCGCCGGCTACGACTTCATCTCCAACTCCACCGCCGCCCGGGACGGCAACGGCCGTGACAACAACCCGGCCGACGCGGGCGACTGGAGCGCCGCGGGCGAGTGCGGCACCGGCTCCAAGGCCAGTGACTCCTCCTGGCACGGCACCCACGTCGCCGGCACCATCGGTGCCGCCACCAACAACGGCAAGGGCGTCGCGGGCATCGCCTACAACGCCAAGATCCAGCCGGTGCGCGTGCTGGGCAAGTGCGGCGGCGCGACCTCCGACATCGTGGACGCGATCACCTGGGCCTCCGGCGGCTCCGTCCCCGGCGTCCCGGCGAACGCCACCCCCGCCAAGGTCATCAACATGAGCCTCGGCGGCTCGGGCACCTGCGGCACCAGCTACCAGAACGCCATCAACGCGGCCGTCTCCCGCGGCACCACCGTGGTCGTCGCGGCGGGCAACAGCAACGCCGACGCCAGCGGCTTCTCCCCGGCCAGCTGCAACAACGTGATCAACGTCGCGTCCAGCAACCGCACCGGTGACCGCTCCTTCTACTCCAACTACGGCTCGATCATCGACATCGCCGCCCCCGGTGGCGAGACCCGTCGCGCCACGGACACCCCGGGCACCATCACCACCCCCGAGAACGGCATCCTCTCGACGCTGAACGCGGGCGCCACCACCCCGGGCACCGAGAACTACGAGCCCTACCAGGGCACCAGCATGGCCGCCCCGCACATCGCCGGCCTCGCCGCCCTCCTCGTGGCCGCCAAGCCCTCGCTGACCCCGGCGCAGATCGAGTCCGCGATCAAGACCAACGCCCGCCCGCTGGCCGGCACCTGCACCGGCGGCTGCGGCGCCGGCCTGGCCGACACCACCAAGACCGTGAACGCGGTGACCGCCACCACGCCCACCACCCCGTCCTTCCAGAACGCCACCGACGTGGCGATCCCGGACAACGGCGGCGCCGTCTCCTCCTCCCTCACGGTCTCCGGCCTCACCGGCAACGCCCCCGCCGCCCTCAAGGTCGGCGTGGACATCAAGCACACCTACCGCGGTGACCTCGTCATCGACCTGGTGGCCCCCAACGGCACCGTCAAGCGCCTCAAGAGCAGCGGCAGCGACAGCGCCGACAACGTGATCACCACCTACACCGTCGACGGCTCCGCCCTCCCCGCCAACGGGACCTGGCAGCTGCGGGTCCAGGACGTCGCCTCCGCCGACACCGGCTACATCGACTCCTGGAGCCTTACCTTCTGAGCCCGGACAGACCGGGACCCGGACCGTGACGGAACGGGTCCCCCGGTCCGGGGGAGCCGGCACCGACCGGCCACGTGACCGAACCCCGGCCGAAACCCCGTCGCACCGCCTGACCTGCGGTTAGTACGGACCAACTCGGCCAAGAGGCCCGCCGATACCCGAGGTATCGGCGGGCCCCGCGCCGTTTTCCGGCGCCCCGCTGATTTCTGCGTCACAATCCGGACCCGCCCGGCGGCGGACCTCGTATCCTCAGCGCTCACAGGAGAGGCACAGGGCGACGGGGAGAGGCTGGTGGCTGTGCGTGGCGGCGACGGGCAACGCTGACACGGGCGTAGGACGGGACGAGCTGATCGAGGCCGTCGGCCGGACGCTCGCGGCCCACGGCCGGGCGATCCTCACCGGACCCGCCGGAGTGGGCAAGACCACCGTGGCCCGCGCCCTCGCCGACGCGGCGGAGGCCCGCGGCGAGACCGTGCTGCGCCTGGCCCCCGAGGCCGCCGACCGCTGGATACCCGAGGCCTCCGCGGCCGCCCTCCTCGCCTCCGTGCCCCCCGCCGCCCTGGACCGGCTCGCCGGCCCCCAGCGCACCGCCGTGGCCCTGCTGCGCCGCGAGACCGACGCCCCCCGCGCCGGCCGCGACCACGTGGCCCTGCGGCTGGCCGTCGTCGCCGTGCTCCGCACCCTCGCCGCCGACCGGCCGGTCCTCATCCTCGTCGACAACGCCCAGTGGCTCGACGCCGAGACCGCCGACCTGCTCCGCTTCGTCCTGCGCCTGACCCCGCCCGGGGTCCGCGTCCTCGCCGCCGAGTGCGTCCGCGGCGGCGCCCCGGTCGCGGAATCCCTGTGCGGTCCCGGCACCCCCGCCCTGCGGGTGCCGCCGCTCGGCGCCGACGAGGTGGCCGAGCTGCTGGTCCGCCACCAGCTCCCGGCCCGCCTGGCCGGCCGGATCCACCAGGCCAGCGGCGGCAACCCGCGCCTGGCGCTCGCCCTGGGCCGCTCCCTCGCCGAGGCCCGCGACGGGGCCCACCACGCCGACACCCTCCCGGTCTGCGGAGAGGCCCGCGAGGTGGCCCGCCGGCTCCTCTCCGAGGTGCCCGCCGACACCCACCGCACCCTCCTGCTCGCCGCGCTCGCCGCCCGCCCCGGCACGGCCCTGCTCCGCCGCGCCGGCCGCATGGACGCCGAAGCGGAACTGGCCGGCGCCGAACGCGCCGCGCTGATCACCGTCGGCGAGGACGGCACCGTACGGTTCACCGCCGGGGCCCTGCCCACCGCCCTCGCCGCCGACGCGGGCTGGCCCGAGCGGGCCGCCGGACACGCGGCGCTCGCCGCCGCCGTCGACGATCCGGTGGAGGCCGTCCGCCACCGCGCCCTCGCCGTGGACACCCCCGACGAAGCCCTCGCCGCTGAGATCGCCCGCGCCGCCGAGTCCTGCCGCCGCCGCGGCAATCGCGCCCTCGCCGCCGAACTGGGCCTCCTCGCCGCCGAACGCACCCCCCTGGACCGGCCCGTCGACGAACTGGCCCGCCTCGTCGGCGCCGCCGTGGACGCCGGCTGCGCCGGGCGCGCCGACCTCGCCCGCCGCGCCTGCCGGGCCGTCCTCGCCCGCGACGCCGCCCCCGCCGACCGGGTCCGGGCCCGCCTCGCCGTCATCGACGCCGCCGGACAGGCCCTCGCCGATCTCGACGAGACCTTCGCCCACGCCATGAACGACGCCGTCGGCGACCCCGCCCTCATGGCCGCCGTCCAACTGCGCGTCTCCTGGAAGCTCAACCTCAGCGACGGCGACCCGGTGCGCTCCTGCGCCGTCGCCGCCGAAGCGGGCCGCCTGGCCGCCGTCGGCGGCGACCCCGGCGCCGAGGCCATGGCCCTCACCGTCCGCGCCCGCATGGGCCGCATCCTCGGCGACCCCGGGGCCGAGGCCATCCTCGCCGAGGCCCTCGCCCTGCCCGCGCCCGAGGTCCCCCTCGTGATGCGCAACGCGCCCCAGTACCTCGCCGTCCGCCACGCCCTCTTCGACGACCGCCTCGCCGACGCCCGCGGCCGGCTCCTCACCCTGCTGCCCGCCGTGGAACGCTCCGGAGCCGCCGAGGACGTGTTCGAGGTCCTGCGCAGCCTCACCGAGGCCGAACTGCGCCGCGGCCGCTGCGCCGCCGGCGCGGGCCACGCCCGCCGCGCCCTGGAGCTCACCATCGACGCGGG
Source organism: Streptomyces sp. NPDC097619 (assembly GCF_040302735.1). Lineage (NCBI taxonomy): Bacteria > Bacillati > Actinomycetota > Actinomycetes > Kitasatosporales > Streptomycetaceae > Streptomyces > Streptomyces sp. NPDC097619. Next base: position 20,370 of record NZ_JBEOSD010000099.1, read on the forward strand.
CCTCTCACCCGGCCCCGCCTGGTACGTGGCCGCCCTCGCCGAAGCCCACGGCGGCAGCTTCCTCCGCGCCGCCGCCTACGCCCGCCGCGGGGTCCGCGCCTCCGAGGAGGAACGCGACCAGGTCTTCCTCTCCCGCAGCCTGTACGCCCTCGGCCTGGTCGAACTCGCCCGCGGCGAGACCGCCCCGGCCGTGGCCACCCTCCGGCGGGTCGCCGCCCTCGAAGCCGCCCAGCAGGTGGTCGACCCCTCCATCCTGCGCTGGCACGGCGAACTCGCCGAGGCCCTCGTCGCCGCCGACGAACTCGACGAGGCCGCGGAGTTCCTGGACTCCGTCCACACCGTCGCCGCCGACCTGCGCCGCACCACCGTCCTCGCCGCCCTCGACCGGGCACGCGGCCTGCTGCTGTCCGCCCGCGGCGAAGCCGACGAGGCCGTGGACCTCCTCCAGGACACCGCCGACCGCTTCGCCGCCCTCGACCTGCCCGTCGAACGCGGCCGCACCCTCCTCGCCCTGGCCCGCGTGGAGCGCCGCCGACGCCGCCGGGCCCCCGCCCGGGCCGCCCTCCGCGGCGCCGCCGACGTCTTCACCGCCGCCGGCGCCCTGCCCTGGACGGAGCTGGCCCAGGAGACCCCGGCCGGCGCGGGCCGGCCCGGCGCCGCGGCCGTCCTCACCGAGGCCGAGACCCGGCTCGCCCTGCTCGTCAGCCAGGGCGCCAGCAACCAGGAAGCCGCCGACAAGCTCTTCCTCAGCGTCAAGACCGTCGAGGCCCGCCTCACCCGGATCTACCAGAAGCTCGACGTCCGCTCCCGCGCCCAGCTCGCCGGCGCCCTGCGCCGCTGATCCCGACCGGCCCGTCCCCCGTACGGCCCCCGCCGGCCGACACGGGGCCGGGCCGCGCCCCCGACGGAGGGCGGAAGCCCGCCGCCCGTGATCCGATGGCGATCATGGGTCACGACCACGGCACGCCCTCCGCAGCCCAGGGCACCCTCACCGGCGGCTACCGCAACCGGCTGATCTGGACCATCGCGATCAGCGGGGGCATCACCCTGATCCAGGTCATCGGCTCCCTGATCTCCGGCAGCCTCGCCCTGCTCGCCGACGCCGCCCACAGCCTCACCGACGCCGTCGGCGTCGGACTCGCCCTGGGCGCCGTCACCCTCGCCCAACGCGCCCCCACCCCGCGCCGCACCTTCGGCTTCTACCGGGTGGAGATCTTCTCCGCCGTCCTCAACGCCCTCCTCCTGATCGGCGTCTTCGGCTGGGTGGTGTGGTCCGCGATCCGCCGCTTCGGCGAACCCGTCGAGGTCAAGGGCGGGCTCATGTTCGCCGTCGCCGCCCTCGGCCTCGCCGCCAACCTCGTCGGACTGCGGCTGCTGCGCGGCGCCAAGGACGCCAGCCTCAACCTGCGCGGCGCCTACCTCGAAGTCCTCGGCGACGCCCTCGGCTCCGTGGCCGTCCTCGTCGGCGGACTCGTCATCCTGCTCACCGGGTGGCAGGCCGCCGACCCCGTCGCCTCCCTCGTCATCGGCCTGCTCATCGTGCCCCGCGCCTGGGGACTGCTCCGCGACGCCGCCCACGTCCTGCTCGAAGCCGTCCCCCAGGACATGGACATCGCCGAGGTCCGCCGCCACCTCCTCGCCGAACCGGGCGTCCTCGCCGTCCACGACCTGCACGCCTGGACCGTCACCTCCGGCATGCCCGTGCTCACCGCCCACGTGGTCGTCGACCCCGACACCCTCCGCGCCGAGGACCCCGGACACCTCCTGTCCCGCCTCCAGGCCTGCCTCGGCGACCACTTCGACGTGGCGCACTCCACACTCCAACTGGAGCCCGAGGGCCACCCCGAAGCGGACCACGCCCTCCACGACTGAGTCCGCGCCGGCCGGCCGGCACCCCCGCGAGCCGGTTCCTCCAGTTCGCGCCGGGTCCACCGGCCGTTTCCCGACCCACCGGGCCCCCTCCCGGGCCCCGCCGGGCACCGTGCCGGCCCGGCCGCGGGTCCGGCGCCTGGCGTAGCCCACGTGGTCAGGGTGACGTACGTGCCGAAGCCTCCGCTCCCCGCGAACAGTTGTCCGTGGCGCGCGAATCGGCTCTACTGCTCGCAGTGCCGGCGACGCGGGCATATTCACCGGCGTACCTCCGGGAGGAACGATGAGCACGGATCCGGCCGAACAGCCCTCGCGACGAAGGCCGTTGCCGCAGGGCGACGGCACGGGACGGTCGTCCCGCGCCGCGGCCCGGCGGCGCGGTCGACGCGGGCACCGGCGCCGCTCCGGCTTCCGGACACCCGCCTTCCTCCTCACGGCGCTCCTCGTCGTCGCCCTCGGCGCCGGCGCGAGCCTGGTCTGGGACCCCTTCACCGCCGGCGCGGGCTCCGCCTCCCAGGCCCGCCCCGAGATCGGCACCCCCTGGTCCACCGGCCCCGTACCGGACGACGACCGGGCCCCGACCACGGCCCCCGGCACCACCGCCCCCGGCACCGGAACGGGCACCGCCACCCCCGGGGCCTCGCGCAGCGCCCTGCCCGTGGTCCCGCGGACCCCGGACACCCCCGTCCGCCGCCGCGGCGGCCCGCTGCCCTTCGACCTGCCCTCCCCGGAACGCCTGCGCGCCTCCGGGAAGCTCGTCTTCGCGCACTACTTCACCCCGTACCCGCTGTCCCTGGACAACGTCGCCCCCGAACGCGACTACTACGCCCGCAACTACCTCAAGCCCGAGGGCGAGAGCGGCAAGCACGCCCGCTACGGCGGACTCCTCCGCGACCGGCCGCTGCCCGTCGCCCCCAAGAGCGGCGACTGGGAACTCGCCAACCTCAAGGAAGAGGTCCGCACGGCCCGCGCCGCCGGCCTCGACGGCTTCACCCTCGACCTGCTCTCCCTCTCCGGCAAGAACTGGGAGCGCTCCACCATGCTCCTGGAGGCGGCCCGCGCCGTGGACCCCGCCTTCAAGATCCAGCTCATGCCCGACATGACCTCCCTGCGCACCGACCCCGCCGGACTGGCCGACGCCCTCGCCACCCTGGCCCGTTCCCCCGCCGCGCACCGCCTGCCCGACGGCCGCCTGGTGGTCACTCCCTTCAAGGCCGAGGCCAAGGACCCCGCCTGGTGGAAGCAGATGATGGACTCCCTGCGCACCCGCCACGGCATCCGCACCGCCCTCGTCCCGCTCTTCCTCGACTTCGGCCCGCACGCCACCCCCTTCGCCCCCATCAGCTACGGCTTCACCGAATGGGGCAGCCGCAGCTACGTGGGCCAGGAACCGGCCGGCCGGGACACCCGCCGCGCCCATGAGCTCGGCAAGATCTGGATGCAGCCCGTCTCCGTCCAGGACGCCCGCCCCAACCAGGGCATCTTCGACGAGGCCGGCAACACCTCCACCCTCCGCGCCACCTGGAAGCACGCCATCGAGGACCGCGCCGACTGGGTGCAGCTCACCACCTGGAACGACTACTCCGAGGGCAGCCAGTTCGCCCCCTCCCTGCACAACGGCCACGCCTACCTCGACCTGACCTCGTACTACCTCACCCGCTTCAAGACCGGCAGCTACCCGAAGATCGTCCGGGACACCCTCTACCTCACCTCACGGGTGCAGTTCGCCGGCACCGCCCCCACCGGCGGACAGAAGCTCGTCATGAGGCTGCGCGGGGGCTCCGCCGCCGCCCGCGACCGCGTCGAGGTCCTCAGCTTCCTCACCGCCCCCTCCACCCTGCGCACCACCACCGGCAGCGCCCGCACCGACCGACAGGTCCCCGCCGGGGTCAACGTCGAGCTGTACCCGCTGCGCAGCGGTACCAACTCCACTACCGCGCTGCGCGGCGGCCGCACCGCCACCAAGGTCACCCTCGGCTACCCGGTCTCCCGGATCGTCACCGTCCAGGACCTCCAGTACTACGCCGCCACCAGCGGTCGGAGCTGAGCGGGAAACAGTCGCCGCGGGCGGGCGGGGGTTACCTCCGGCCCGCCCGCACGGCATGATCGGATCACCAGGCCACCCACCCCCAGGAGCCCTCGTGACCCGGCGCACCACGCCCGCGGCCCCCGCCGAATTTCCCGGCGGACCCGCCCTGTTCCGCCTCGACCCGGAGGTCAGCCACCTCAACCACGGCTCCTTCGGCACCGTCCCGATAGCCGTACAGGAAGCCCTGCGCACCGTCCGCGCCGGACTGGAGAGCGACCCCGACGAGTTCTTCCTGACGGCCCCCGACCGCATCGAGGCCGCCCGCCGCCGCGTCGCGGCCCACCTCGGCGCCGAACCGGACGGCATCGGCTTCGTCTCCAACGCCACCGAGGGCGCCAACATCGCCCTCGGCTCCCTGGAGCTCACCGCCGAGGACGAGATCCTCGTCACCGACCACGGCTACGGCACCGTCACCGCGGCCGCCGCCCGCCGCGCCACCGTGCGCACCGTCCCCCTCGCCCTGGACCTTCCCGACGAAGAGGCCGTCGGCGAGGCCGTGCTGGCCGCGGTCACCCCCCGCACCAAGGTCGCCCTCCTCGACCACATCACCTCGCCCACCGCCCGGATCGTGGCCTCCCCCCGGCTGCTGGCCGCCCTCGCCGAACGCGGGGTCACCACCCTGGTCGACGCCGCCCACGCGCCCGGCATGCTCGCCGACCCGCTGGCCGGCGGCGCCGACTTCTGGTTCGGCAACCTCCACAAGTGGGCGTACGCGCCGCCCGGCAGCGCCGTCCTCGCCGTGGCCCCCCGCCACCGCGGCTCCGTCCGCCCCCTGGTGCCCTCCTGGGAGGACCACCACGGCTTCCCCCGCTCGGTGGAGAACCGCGCCACCCACGACTACAGCGGCTGGCTCGCCGCCCCCGAGGGCCTGGACCTCCTGGACCGGCTCGACGCCGCCAAGGTCCGCGCCCACAACACCGCCCTCGCCGCGTACGGGGCCGCCGTCCTCGTCGAGACCGCCGGGCTGACCCCCCTCCCGCACAGCGAGGAGGTGTCCATGCGCTCCCTGCGCCTGCCCGCGGGCGTGGCCGAGACCCAGGACGCCGCCCGCGCCCTGCGCATCGAGGTGTTCGAGCGCTTCCGGATCCGCGTCAACGCCTTCGGTTGGCAGGGCGGCGGCGGGGTCCGGGTCTGCGGCCAGCTGTACAACCGGCCCGAGGAGTACGAACGCCTCGCCACCGGCCTCGCCGAGATCCTCGCGGGCCGCTGACCGGCCCCGTACCCCCGTACCCCCGTCCCGCCCGACCGCCCGACCGCCCGACCGCCCGGTCCGGGCGGACGGGCGGCTCCGGTGCCCCGGTCGCCGCCCCTCCGCCGCGCCCCTCCTACCCGAGGGGCCTGCGCAGCAGGTACGTGTCCATGATCCAGCCCTTCCGGGCCCGGGCCTCGGTCCGCAGTTCCTCGATCCGCCCCGCGACCTCCGCCAGCGGCCCCTGCACCAGGATCTCGTCCGGGGTGCCCACGTACGCCCCCCAGTAGATGTGGAGGTCCTGGTCCAGGTACCGGGTGAAGGCGTGCCGGGCGTCCAGCATCACCACCACGTCGTCCACGTCCTCCGGCCAACCCTCGGCGAGCAGCCGGCCCGTGGTGATCTGCACCGGCCGGCCCACCCGGTTCAGGTTGGTCCGGTGCCGCGCCAGCAGCGTGGACACGCTGCTGATGCCCGGGACCACCTCGTACTCGAAGGCCACCCGGCCGCGCCCGGCGACCTCCTCCAGGATGGCGAGCGTGGAGTCGTACAGCGACGGGTCCCCCCACACCAGGAAGGCGCCCGTGCCGTCCTCGTCCAGCTCCTCCGCGAGGAACCGTTCGAAGATCTCCGAGCGGGCGCTGCGCCAGCCGTCCACCGTCGGCGCGTACGCCTCCGGGGTCCGGTCCCGGTCCGGATCACGGCCCTCCACCAGCCGGTGCCCGGGCCGCGCGTGCTCCTCCAGCATCGCCCGCCGCAGACCCGTCAGGTCCGCCTTCTCCTCGCCCTTCTCCAGGATGAGGAACGCGTCCACGGACCGGATCGCCTTGACCGCCTGGAGGGTCAGCTGGTCCGGATCGCCCGCGCCGATGCCGATGACATAGAACTTTCTCACCCGGCCGAGTCTGCCCCATAGCGGCCCCGGCACCGCCGCCAGGGGCCGCTATCCTCCGGGCATGCGTGCCGCCCTGTTCGTCACCTGCGTCAACGACGCGCTGTACCCCGCCACCGGCCGGGCCGTGGTCCGCCTCCTGGAACGCCTCGGCGTCGAAGTGGACTTCCCCGCCGCCCAGACCTGCTGCGGCCAGCCCCCGTACAACACCGGCTACCGCCGCGAGGCCGAAGCGCTGCTGCACCGCACCGCCCGCGCCTTCGCCGGGTACGAGCACGTGGTGACCCCCTCCGGTTCCTGCGCCGCCATGCTCCGCGAGCACTATCCCCGGATGGGCCGGCTCGCCGCCGCCGAGGGCCGCGGGGACGGGCTCTCCCGCCTCGCCGCCGACCTCGCCCCCCGCACCCACGAACTCAGCGAGTTCCTGGTGGACGTGCTCGGGGTCACCGACGTCGGCGCGTACTTCCCGCACGCCGTCACTTACCACCCCTCCTGCCACGGCCTGCGCTCCCTGCGCCTCGGCGACCGCCCCCGCCGCCTCCTGGAGGCCGTCAAGGGCCTCGAACTCCTCGAACTCCCCGGCGCCGAGGAGTGCTGCGGCTTCGGCGGCACCTTCGCCCTCAAGAACGCCGCGGTCTCCGCCGCCATGGGCGCCGACAAGGCGGACGGCGCCCTCGGCACCGGTGCCACCGTCCTGTGCGGCGGGGACAACTCCTGCCTGGCCCACCTCGACGGCATCCTGCGCCGCCGGGACGCCCCCCTGCACACCCTGCACCTCGCCGAGATCCTCGCCGCCACCGAGGAGGAGCCGCTGCTCCTGCCCGCGCCCCGCCCACCCCGAGGAGGAACCCCGCGGTGACCCGTACCGAACTCGGCATGCCCGCCTTCCCCCGGGCCGCCGCCGAAGGCGTGGCGGATCCCGTGCTCCGTGCCAACCTCCGGCACGCCACCCACACGATCCGCGACAAACGGGCCCGCGCCACCGCCGAACTCGCCGACTGGGAACGGCTCCGCCAAGCCGGTCGGGCCCTCAAGGACGCCACCCTGCTCCGCCTGGACGAACACCTCCTCCGCCTGGAGGCCGCCGTCACCGCCGCGGGCGGCACCGTCCACTGGGCCGCCGACGCCGACGAGGCCAACCGGATCGTCACCCGACTCGTCCTCGCCACCGGAGAGCGCGAGGTCGTCAAGGTCAAGTCCATGGCCACCCAGGAGATCGGCCTCAACGAAGCCCTCGAAGCCGCGGGCATCGCCGCCTACGAGACCGACCTCGCCGAACTCATCGTCCAACTCGGCGAGGACCGGCCCTCCCACATCCTGGTCCCCGCCATCCACCGCAACCGCGCCGAGATCCGCGAGGTCTTCCGCACCCGGATGGGCCGCTGGGGCCGCCCCGCCCCGGACGGGCTCGGCGACGACCCCCGCGAACTCGCCGAGGCCGCCCGCCTGCACCTGAGGGAGAAGTTCCTCCGCGCCAAGGTCGGCGTCTCCGGGGCCAACTTCATGGTCGCCGAGACCGGCACCCTGGTCGTCCTCGAATCCGAGGGCAACGGCCGCATGTGCCTGACACTCCCCGAGACGCTGATCTCCGTCGTGGGCATCGAGAAGGTCGTCCCCACCTTCCGCGACCTGGAGGTCTTCCTCCAGCTCCTCCCCAGGTCCTCCACCGCCGAACGCATGAACCCGTACACCACCATGTGGACCGGCACCACCGACGGCGACGGCCCCACCGCCTTCCACCTCGTCCTCCTCGACAACGGCCGCACCGACACCCTCGCCGACGCCACCGGCCGCCAGGCCCTGCGCTGCATCCGCTGCTCCGCCTGCCTCAACGTCTGCCCGGTCTACGAACGCGCGGGCGGCCACGCCTACGGCTCCGTCTATCCCGGCCCCATCGGCGCCATCCTCAGCCCCCAACTCCGCGGCACCACCAGCGCCGTCGACGCCTCCCTGCCCTTCGCCTCCACCCTGTGCGGCGCCTGCTACGAGGTCTGCCCCGTCGCCATCGACATCCCCGAGGTCCTGCTGCACCTCCGCGAACGCGTGGTCCTCGGCGGCACCGTCACCCGCGACGGCGTCCGCACCCGGATCCGGCCCGCCCGCGGCCACGCCGCCGAGCGCGCCGCCATGCGTGCCGCCCGCCTCCTCCTCGACCGCCCCGACGCCCTGCACGCCGCGGAACGCCTGCTGGCCCGCGCCCGCCGGCTGCGCCCCCGCCGGCTCCCCGGCCCCGGCCGGGCCTGGACCGACACCCGCGAACTGCCCGTGCCGCCCGCCGAACCCTTCCGCGGCTGGTGGCAGCGGACCCGTGGCCCCGCCGGCGGCCCGGAACCCACCACCGCCCCGCCACCCGCCCCCGCACCGGAACCCACCGAGGAACCCCGCCCGACCACGAAGCCGGAGGCCGGTCCGTGACCGACAGCAGGGACCTGATCCTCGGCCGCGTCCGCCGCGCCCTCCGCGAGGCCCCCGCCGCCGTCCCACCCGTGCCCCGGGACTACCTCACCACCCACGGCGACCGCGGGCCCGCCGAGAACACCGCCCTCCTCGCCGCCCACCTCACCGAGTACCGGGCCCACGTGCACCACACCGACGCCGCCGGCACCCCCGACCTCATCGCCCGGCTCCTCGACGCCCGGGGCGCCGCCGAGGTCCTGATCCCCGCCGGACTCCCCGCCGCCTGGACCGCCGGGATCCGGGCCGCCCCGCTGCCCGAGACCCCCGATCTCACCGCCGCCCGCCTCGACCGCACCGACAGCGTGGTCACCGGCTGCGCCCTCGCGGTCGTCGAGACCGGCACCCTCGTCCTGGACGGCGGCCCCGGCCAGGGGATCCGCCGCAGCACGCTCGTCCCCGACCACCACGTCTGCGTGGTCCGGGTCCCCGAGCAGCTCGTGGACTCCGTGCGCCGGGCCCTGGCCCGCCTCGACCCGCGTCGCCCGCTCACCTGGATCTCCGGGCCCTCCGCCACCAGCGACATCGAACTGGACCGGGTGGAGGGCGTCCACGGCCCCCGGACCCTGGACGTGATCCTCCTCGGGCCACAATGACCCCATGGCATCCCATATCGCCCTGACCGCCCTCGTGGTGACCGAGTACGACGAGGCCATCGACTTCTACACGCGCGCCCTCGGCTTCGACCTCGTCGAGGACACCGCGCGCCCCGACGGCTCCCGCTGGGTCGTGGTCCGACCGCCCGGCGCCACCGGGACCGCCCTCCTCCTGGCCCGCGCCAAGGACGACGCCCAGCGCGCCCGCGTCGGCGACCAGACCGGCGGCCGCGTCGGCTTCTTCCTCCACACCGACGACTTCGCCGGCGACCACGCCCGGATGACCGGGGCCGGGGTCCGCTTCCTCGAAGAGCCCCGGCACGAGTCCTACGGCTCCGTGGCCGTCTTCGAAGACCTCTACGGGAACCGCTGGGACCTCCTCCAGCCGACGAGGGCGAGCATGGCCAGCACGATGCAGCCGACGGAGGTGGAGAAGGTGGCGCGGGAGAACAT
>NZ_JBEOSD010000100.1:0-29702 GCF_040302735.1 Streptomyces sp. NPDC097619
ACCCCGGACTCCCTCAGAACCACGCCAAGTTCGAACGCAACCTCATCCACGACAACAACCAGGACTACTACCGCCACGTCGCCGACGGCACCTGCGCCAAACCGCCCGCCGAACGCGGCTACGAGCGGGGCGTGGTCTGCCCCCAGATCTCCATGCCGCCGGGCACCGGCATCATCACCGCCGGCGGCAACTGGAACATCTACGAGAACAACTGGGTCTACGGCCACGAACGGGCCGGATTCTTCCTCAGCGCCGTCCCCGCCTTCATCCGGGGCGAGGAAGCCTGGTCCAAACAGGCCGACACCTCCCACCACAACCGGTACGCGGACAACGTCCTCGGCAAGGACCGCGCCGGCCGGTCCCGCCCCAACGGCATGGACGTGTGGTGGGACGGCCAAGGCCGCGGCAACTGCTGGCAGGACGGCCCCGACGGCTCCACCCCCGGCGCGCTCCCGCAGTGCGGAGACCGCCGAGGCGACCTCACCGGCGGCTCCCGACGCCTCGCCGGCGAACCCGTCAAACTCGTCAAACTGCTGGTCTGCGCCGACTACAACGTGCAGGCCCGCCGCCTCCCCGCGGGCTGCGACTGGTACGGGTCGAGCGGCCCGGCCCGCGTCGAGACCCAGATCGCCCTGGCCGCCGCGGCCGTCCTCGGTCTCGTCGGCGCCGTCCTGTGGTGGCGCAGGCTCCGCGGCAGCCGCCTCGGCACCGCCGCCGCCCTCCTCGGAGCCGCCGGCCTCGCCCTGGACGTGGCGGGTGCCACCCGGGGCCTGGAACACACCGCGGTACCCGCCGTGGCCCTGCTGCTCACCGGACTGTGGTGGATCGGCACCGGCCTCGCCCTACGGCCCGCCCGCCCCTGGCTCGGCGGACTGACGCTCCTCCTCGGCGCCCTCACCCTCCTCGACGCCTTCGACAAGGCCGTCCTGATGATCCCCTGGATCCCCCTCGGCCCGGCCTGGATCCGCGGCCTGCTCGCGGTGATCTGGGTCCTGTGGGCCGCCACGGCCGCCGCCACCCGCCCCGGCACCACCCGAACGGAAGCGGAGGACGGACCGGACGGCGGACACGACCCGGTACCGGCGGGTGCGGCGGGAGGCGCGGCATGACGGCCTCCCCGACCTCCGGGGGCCCCTCCCCCTCCCCCCACCCCACCCTCCCCACCCCGGATCCCGCCACCCCCGGTCACCCCGTTCCCACCCTCCCCGTGGCCCCGCCTGCCGCCCCAGCCCGACGCCGGGCTCGGCCCGCCACTCCACGCGCCCGGTCCGCCCGGTATCGAACGGGCGCCTTGTCCCGAGCGCGCACCCGGTCCGGACGACAGCTGGTCGTCCGTACCGTGGTGGTGCTGGCGCTGTCGCTCGTTGTCGCCGGGTGCGGGGGGCGGGCGACCACCCATCACAAGCCCGGCACCAGTCACGAGGAGGCCACCGGGGCCGTCGGCACCCTCCTCGCCGACCAGGACGGGTCGGGTCACCGGCTGCGGCAGGTCGCCGCGGCCGGTGCGCCGGAGGTGAAGCTCAGCGTGCGTCCCGACTCAGAGGACGGCTGGAACCTGAACCTGGCCGTGCGCAACTTCCATTTCACCCCCGACAGCACCGGTGGTGCGGCGCTGCCCGGTGCCGGGCACGCCCACCTCTACCTCGACGGCCGCAAGCTGGCCCGGCTGTACGGCCCCTGGTTCCACCTGCCGGCCGCGCAGGTCCCCGCCGGCACGCACACCCTGACCGCCCGCCTGTACGCCGACGACCACACGGCCTGGGCCGTGGTGGGCAAGCCCGTGGAGGCCGCCGTCCCGCTCACCGCGAACACCGGCGGGACGGGATCCGGAACCGGCGGCGGGCACGACCACGGCTCTCCCGCTCCCTCCGCCTCCGCGCCCGCCCCGGTCTCCGGGTCCCCGGGGCCGGCGGGCAGCCCCGGACCCGCCGCGGACCGGACCGTCACCGTGGAGGTCCGCGGCGGGCGGGTGGTACCGGCGCCCGGCCGGGTGGAGTTGAAGAAGGGGCAGGTCGTCGCCCTGCGGGTCACCAGCGACCGCGCCGACACCTTGCACGTCCACGGCTACGACAAGGAGCTGGCACTTCCGGCCGATACCCCGGTCGTCCTGCTGCTCACCCTGGACCGCACGGGCCTGTTCGAGGTGGAGACCCATGACTCGGACCTCGTCCTGACCCAACTGCTTGTCCGGTGAGCGCCCTCCCCACGGGCGCGCGACCCGGTCTCCTCGGGACGCTCGCCCACGGGGTGGGCTCCCAGCACGACCTGCCCATTTCCCCCTTCTACGCCTTCGCGGGCGCCTTCACCGCGCTGTTCGTCTCCTTCCTGGCCCTCGGCCTCCTGTGGTCCACCTCGCGGTTCCGCGGTGACCGGTCCGGTGTCCCGCTGCCCGGGGCGCTCCAGCGTCTCGCCGACGCGCCCCCGTTCCGTGCCGCGCTGCGCGTCCTCGGCGCGGCCGCCGTCCTGTTCCTGTTCGTCCACCTCCTCTTCGGTCCTTCCGACCCCGAACGCAACGCGGCCCCGGGTGCCGTGTACGTCCTCCTGTGGGTCGGGCTCGTCCCCGCCTCGCTGCTCTTCGGACCCGTCTGGCGCCTGGTCAGCCCCCTGCGGGCCCTGCACTTCCTCCTTTCCCGTACCGTCACGTGGGCCCGGACCGCCGCTCCGCCGCAATGCGACCCGGGCGCCGCTCCGCACGCCCCGGATCCTGCCGTCCCGGATCCGGTGAGTTCGTCGCCGTTGCCTCATTCGTCCCACCGGCCGGCAGGGCGGAACCGTGCCGGGGACCCGGAGACGCCCCCGAAAGATCCCCGAGGATCCCTGACGGAACATCAGGGGGGACCCCCGACTCACGCCTCCACGGGCGCCCCAGCGCACGCCCCTGCCCCCACCGCGGCACCGGCCCCGGCAGCGGTGGCAGCCACGCCCACGGCCACGCACCCGAAGCGGACCCCGGCGTTCGCCTCGCCGAGGCCCCTCCCCGCCCGGATCGGCCTGTGGCCCGCCGCCGTGGGGCTCCTCGCCTTCACATGGCTCGAACTCGTGGCGCCGGAACCGGCCGCCCGCACCACCCTCCTGTGCGCCCTCGCCGTCCACCTGCTCGGCCAGCTCGCCCTCGCCGCCCGGTACGGCGAAGCATGGTTCGCGCACGGCGACCCGTTCGAGGCGTACTCCACCCTCCTGGCCCGACTCGCCCCGCTGGGCCGCCGCGCGGACGGCCGGCTCGTCCTCCGCAACCCCCTGCACGGCCTCGACGCCACCCCCGAACAACCCGGACTCGTCGCCACTCTCTGCGTCCTGCTCGGCTCCACCGCCTACGACGGCATCTCCGACCACCCCGACTGGATCGACACCCTCCAGACCTCACCCCTCGGCCGCACCGCCACCGCCACCCTCGGGCTGCTCGCCATCACGCTGCTCGTCGGCGCCCTCTACGGCCTGTGCGCCGGGGCCACTCGCCTGCTGTCCGGTGCCACGGCCCGGCCGGCGACGGCCTTCGCCCACTCCCTGCTCCCCATCGCCCTCGGCTACCTGACCGCCCACTACTTCTCGCTCCTCACCACCGAGGGCCCTCGCACGCTGGCGCTCCTCGCGGGAAGCGCGGACGCCACCGCGCCCGAATCCCCCCTGGGCCCGGGCGGGCTCGCCGTCCTCCAGGTCACCGCCGTGATCACCGGGCACGTCCTCGGGGTGGTCGCCGCACACGACCGTTCCGTGCGGCTCTTCCCGCCCGTACGCGCGGTGGCGGGCCAACTGCCCCTGCTGATCCTGATGATCATCTATACGGTCGGGGGGCTCGGCCTCCTCCTGAACTGAAGGGAGCGGCATGATGGACCCCGTGCCTCCCGCCCACTCCCTCCGCCGTGCCCCCGTCCAGCAGCGCAGCGCCGACCGGCTCGCCCGGATCCTCGACGCCTGCGCGGTTCTCCTCGACGAAACGGGGTACGAGAACCTCAGCACCCGGGCCGTCGCCGTCCGCGCCGGTGTGCCCATCGGCTCCGTGTACCGGTTCTTCACGAACAAGCGGGCCCTCGCCGACGCCCTGGCCCACCGCAACCTCGACCGGTACGCCCACGGCATCGCCGCCCGCCTGGCGGAGCTGTCCGACACCGCCTGGAGGCCGGCCGTCGACGCGATCCTCGACGAGTACCTGGCCATGAAGCGCACCGTGCCCGGCTTCGGGCTGGTCGACTTCGGCGTGCCCGCACCGCCCGAGAGCGCCGCAGCCGACGCCAACCTCCTGGTGGCCGGCCGCCTGTCCGCCCTGTTGTGCGGGCACCTGGGGCGCACTCCCGACGACCGGCTCGACCGTGCCGTGCTGGTGGCCGTCGAGGCCACCGACGCGCTGCTCCAGCTGGCCTTCCGTACCGACCCCGCCGGCGATCCCGCCCTCATCGCCGAGACGCGCACGATGATGCACGCCTACCTCGCGCACACCCTGGACTGACCGGACCCCGCGGCGGACGCCCACCCCCGGCACCTCCCGGAGCCCGTTCGCCCCTCATCCGTTGCACACCCGCGTCTGAGCTGGGCTTTTGCTCGTATTGCTCACGTGTTCACATCTTGCTGACGCGATGGCGCGGCACCTACGTTCATCCGGACCGCCGGGCCGGGGACATCCGCGGCGGACTCCAGGGTGAACGTGAGGTTCCTTCCATGCTGACCATTCTCGGCTTCGCCATGATCGCGACCTTCCTGGTCCTGATCATGATGAAGAAGATGTCGCCGATCGCGGCGCTCGTACTGATCCCCGCCCTCTTCTGCGTCCTCGCCGGGCAGGGCGCCCATCTCGGCGACTACGTCATCGAAGGCGTCGGCAAACTCGCGCCGACCGCCGCCATGCTGATGTTCGCCATCGTCTACTTCGGCGTGATGATCGACGTCGGTCTCTTCGACCCGATCGTCCGCGGCATCCTGCGGTTCTGCAAGGCCGACCCGGTCCGTGTGGTGGTCGGCACCGCCGTGCTGGCCGCGATCGTCTCCCTCGACGGCGACGGCTCCACCACCTTCATGATCACGGTCTCTGCCATGTACCCGCTGTACAAGCGACTCGGTCTCAGCCTCGTGGTCCTCACCGGTGTCGCCGCCACCGCCAACGGCGTGATGAACACGCTGCCGTGGGGCGGACCCACGGCCCGCGCCGCGACGGCCCTCAAACTCGACGCGGCCGACATCTTCGTCCCGATGATCCCCGCGCTCGCCGTCGGCCTGCTCTTCGTCTTCGGCCTCGCCTACGTCCTCGGCCTGCGGGAACGCAAGCGGATCGGCTCCCTCGCCCTCCCCGCCGGCGTCGGTCACGCCGCCGCAGACGCCGACACCGAACTCGTCGGCAGTACGGCCACGGCCGGCAGGGGCGCCACCACCACCGCCGCGCTCGGCGGACCGGGCGCCGGGCAGGGCCCGGGATCCTCCCGCGACGGGGGCACGGGCAGGGGGGCGGGTACGGGGCAGGCCGCCGGGCCGGTCGGCGGCTCCGACGCGACCTCGGAGGAGGACGGCGAGCCCGCGTTCCAGGGCCTCGACCCGCACCGCGCGACCCTGCGCCCGCGCCTGTACTGGTTCAACGCCGGACTGACCGTGGCCCTGCTCACCGCCATGATCATGGAGCTGCTGCCCATCCCCGTGCTGTTCCTGCTCGGCGCCGCCCTCGCGCTGACCGTCAACTTCCCGCACATGGCCGACCAGAAGGCCCGGATCGGCGCGCACGCGGAGAACGTCCTCAACGTCGCCGGCATGGTCTTCGCCGCGGCCGTCTTCACCGGTGTCCTCACCGGGACGGGCATGGTCAAGGACATGGCCGACTGGCTGGTGGGCGCCGTGCCCGAGGGCATGGGCCCGCACATGGCGCTGGTCACCGGCCTGCTGAGCCTGCCGCTCACGTACTTCATGTCCAACGACGGTTTCTACTTCGGCGTCCTGCCCGTCCTCGCCGAGGCCGGGGCGGCCCACGGGGTCTCCCCGCTGGAGATCGCCCGCGCCTCCCTGGTGGGACAGGCCCTGCACATGTCCAGCCCGCTGGTTCCGGCCGTCTACGTCCTCGTGGGCATGGCGAAGGTCGAGTTCGGCGACCACACCCGCTTCACCGTGAAGTGGGCGGCGCTGACCTCGCTCGTGGTCCTCGCCGCGGGGATGCTTTTCGGCATCATCTGAGTCCCGCCCCTTAAAACTAGCGTCGCTAGTTCATAGGGTGGGCGCGAGGTCCGGACGGCAGGTGGCCGGACGCGCGCTCGGGAGGCAGCGATGAAGGCCCACGACGGCATGTACATCGGCGGGGAGTGGCGGCCCGCCGCGGGGACGGGTCTGATCGAGGTCCGCAACCCCGCCGACGAGCAGGTCATCGCGACGGTCCCGGCGGGCACCGCAGAGGACGTGGACGCGGCCGTACGGGCCGCCCGGGAGGCGCTGCCGGGCTGGGCCGCTACCCCGCCCGCCGACCGCGCCGCCCGGATCGCCGCTCTCCGGGACGTGCTCCTGGCACGCCGCGCCGAGTTCGCCGCCACCATCAGCGCCGAACTCGGCGCGACCCTCGCCTTCGCCGAGCGCGTGCAGGTCGGCGCTCCGGTGGCGGTGGCCTCCGCGATCGCGGAAATCGCCGCCACCCACCCCTTCGAGGAGAAGCTCGGGAACTCCCGTGTCCTCCTCGAACCGATCGGTGTGGTCGGGGCCATCACGCCCTGGAACTACCCGCTGCACCAGGTCGTTGCCAAGGTGGCACCCGCTCTCGCGGCGGGCTGCACGGTCGTCCTCAAGCCCGCCGAGGACACTCCGCTGACCGCGCGGCTCTTCGCCTCGGCCGTGGCGGAAGCCGGGCTGCCCGCCGGAGTGTTCAACCTGGTCACCGGCACGGGTCCGGTCGCCGGGCAGGCCCTCGTCACGCACCCCGACGTGGACCTCGTCTCCTTCACCGGCTCCACCGCGGTGGGCCGCCAGGTCGGTGCCGCCGCCGGCGCCGCTGTGAAGAAGGTCGCCCTGGAGCTGGGCGGTAAGTCCGCCAACGTCATCCTGCCCGGCGCGGACCTCGCCAAGGCCGTGGCCGTCGGCGTCGGCCACGTCATGAACAACTCCGGCCAGAGCTGCAACGCCCTCACCCGCATGCTCGTCCACCGCGACCGGCACGAGGAGGCCGTGGCCCTCGCCGCGGAAGCCTTCGCCAAGTACACCGTCGGCGACCCCACGGACCCCGCCACCCGTCTGGGGCCCCTGGTCAACGCCGCCCAGCGCGACCGCGTCCGCGACTACATCCGCCGCGGCATCGAGGAAGGCGCCCGCCTCGTCGTCGGTGGCCCCGAAGCCCCCCACGAACGGGGCTACTTCGTCGCGCCCACCCTCTTCGCCGACGTCACCACCGACATGGTCATCGCGCAGGAGGAGATCTTCGGCCCCGTCCTGTGCATCCTCCCGTACGAGGACGAGGCGGAGGCCCTGCGCATCGCCAACGGCACCGTCTACGGACTGGGCGGAGCGGTGTGGGCCGCCGACGAGGACACCGCCGTCGCCTTCGCCCGCCGCATGGACACCGGCCAGGTGGACATCAACGGGGGCCGGTTCAACCCGCTCGCCCCCTTCGGCGGCTACAAGCAGTCCGGAGTGGGCCGCGAGCTGGGCCCGCACGGCCTCGCCGAATACCTCCAGACCAAGTCCCTGCAGTTCTGAGCCTTTCCGGGCCCGGACCGGTGAGGCGATCCCACCGCAGGCGAAGACGACGAACGACGAACGACGAGGAGCAACGAGCATGGTCCGCGCAGCAGTCCTGCCCGCCGTCGGAGCCCCGCTCCGTATCGAGGAGATCCGGCTGCCCGATCCCGGCCCCGGCCAGGTCCGGGTCAGGCTCGTCGCCGCCGGGGTCTGCCACTCCGACCTCTCCCTCACGGACGGCACCATGCGCGTCCCGGTCCCGGCCGTCCTCGGCCACGAGGGAGCGGGCATCGTCCTCGCCGTCGGGGAGGGCGTCACCCATGTCGCGCCGGGCGACGGGGTCGTCCTCAACTGGGCCCCCTCCTGCGGACGCTGCCACCACTGCGGGCTCGGCGAGGTCTGGCTCTGCGCCGAGGCCCTGACCGGCGTCGGCGCCGTCCACGCGCACACCGCCGACGGCACCCCGCTGCACCCCGGGCTCAACGTCGGCGCCTTCGCCGAGGAGACCGTCGTCGCCGCCCGCTGCGTACTGCCGGCACCCGCCGGGATCCCGCTCGCCGAGGCGGCCCTCCTGGGCTGCGCCGTCCTCACCGGCTACGGGGCCGTCCACCACGCGGCCGGGGTCCGGCCCGGTGAGACCGTCGCCGTGTACGGGGCCGGGGGAGTCGGCCTGGCCGCCCTCCAGGCTGCCCGGATCGCCGGGGCGTCCACCGTCCTCGCGGTGGACGTCTCCCCGGCCAAGGAGAACCTGGCCCGGGCCGCGGGAGCCACCGAATTCGTCCTGGCCTCCGAGGCCACGGCCAAGGAGGTCCGCGCCCTGACCGGCGGGCACGGCGTGGACGTGGCGGTGGAATGCGTCGGCCGGGCCGAGACCATCCGTACCGCCTGGGAGTCGACCCGGCGCGGCGGCCGCACCACCGTGGTCGGCATCGGAGGCAAGGACCAGCGGGTCTCCTTCCACGCCCTGGAGATCTTCCACTTCGCCCGCACCCTGTCCGGCTGCGTGTACGGAAACTGCGACCCCGCCCGGGACCTGCCGGTCCTGGCCGGCCACATTCGGGAGGGCCGCCTCGACCTCGGGTCCATGGTGACCGACCGGATCGGGCTGGAGCAGATCCCCGACGCCTTCGAAGCCATGCTGGCGGGCCGCGGCGGGCGCTCCCTCGTCGTGTTCTGACCGGTTGCGCCGAGATCGTGTCGCGTCTGACGCGGCATCGACGGATTCCGGCCGGCTTCGGAGCGATTCGGACAGACCGGGGACTCCCCGGAGATGGCGGGAACCCCGGGGAAAGCCCGGCCGTTGGAACGTGCAGAGCGCAGGGAAGCCCGCTTCCTCGGTGCTCCGCCCGGGTCCGTCCACCCGGGCCCGCAGCTCCGCTCCGCCGGTCTCCGACGGGCCCGCCTCCGCCCGGGCCCGCTTGGCCGGCGCCCTGAACCGGGCCCGATGGGTCCGAGGCGGATCGGATCGCTTCGCGGCCGAAGGCTGGTACCGGTCTTCGGCCCGAACGGCCCGAACGGCCCGAACCGCTTGAACGGTCGGGACCGCTTCGGCGGTGGGTCCCGCACGGTGTCCGTGCGCCCCGCCGAGGGCGGTCGTGGCCAAGGGGCGGTCGGGTGTCCGTGGCTAGGACCGGGGTTCGTCGCCGCCCAGGGCCTCGAAGCGGAGGGCCAGGCCGTCCAGGAGGGCGGTCAGGCCGGTCTCGAAGGCGCCCTCGTCCACCGACCGGCCGCGCTCGGGCAGCAGGTGCGCCTGCCCGAGGTGCGGGTACGCCTCCGGGTCGTAGGCCGAGCGGTCCTCCGTGAAGCCGCCCGCGAACGAGGCCACCGCGGAGCCCAGCACGAAGTACCGCATCAGCGCGCCGATTCGGGTGGCCTGCGAGGGTGGCCACCCGGCCGCCGTCATACCCCCGAACACCGCGTCCGCCACCCGCAGTCCGGCCGGTCGCCGCCCAGGGCCGCGGGCCAGTACGGGCACGATGTGCGGATGGTCGGCGAGCGCCGCCCGATAGGAGTGCGCCCAGTCCTCCAGGGCGGTGCGCCAGTCCCGGCCGTCGTCCGGCTCGAACATCGACAGGTCCACGCGGGCGCTCACCGCGTCCGCCACGGCCTCCAGGATCTCGTCCTTGGTGCGGAAATGGTTGTACAGCGAGGGCCCGCTGACGCCCAGTACCGCCGCGAGGCGCCGGGTCGAGAGCGCCTCCAACCCCTCGGCGTCCACGAGGGCGCCCGCTGCCGCCACGATGCCTTCGCGACTGAGGAGGGGCTTGCGGGGTCGGGCCATGCGCCACATAGTAGGGCCTGCCCCGCAGAAACTAGCATCGCTAATTAACTCCGTGAGGTGGCCGTGAACCTGGAGCTCAGCGAAGAGCAGAACGCCGTCCGTGAGCTCGCGCGCACCTTCACCGAGCGCGAGGTCGCCCCGTACGCGACCGACTGGGACCGGGCCGAGGCCGTGGACCGTGGCATCGTCAAGAAGCTCGGCGGGGTCGGGTTCCTCGGGCTGACCGTGCCGGAGGAGTACGGCGGCTCCGGAGGGGACCACCTCTCCTACGCGCTGGTCACGGAGGAGCTGGGGCGGGGGGACTCGGCGGTCCGCGGGATCGTCTCGGTCTCCCTCGGGCTGGTCGCCAAGACGATCGCCGCCTGGGGGGACGAGGGGCAGAAGCGGTCCTGGTTGCCGCGCCTGTGCTCCGGCGAGGCCGTCGGCTGCTTCGGCCTCACCGAACCGGGCACGGGCTCCGATGCCGGGAACCTCACCACCCGTGCGGTGCGCGAGGGCGACGGGTACCGGATCGACGGCACCAAGACCTTCATCACCAACGGCACCTGGGCCGATGTGGTGCTGCTCTTCGCGCGGACCGGGGAGGAGCCCGGCCACCGCGGAGTCTCCGCCTTCCTGGTGCCCGCCGATACCCCGGGCCTGACCCGGCGGGAGATCCACGGAAAGCTCGGCCTGCGCGGGCAGGCCACCGCCGAACTGGTCCTGGAGGGCGTGGAAGTGCCCGCCTCCGCGCTGCTGGGGCCGGTCGGCAAGGGCTTCTCCGTGGCCATGTCGGCGCTCGCCAAGGGGCGGATGTCCGTGGCGGCCGGTTGTGTGGGTCTGGCGCAGGCGGCCCTGGACGCCGCCGTCGCCTACGCCGGTCAGCGCGAGCAGTTCGGGCGGACCATCGCGCACCACCAGCTGGTCCAGGAGTTGATCGCCGACATCTCCGTGGACGTGTCCGCCGCCCGCCTGCTCACCTGGCAGGTCGCCGATCTCATCGACCGGGGCAAGCCCTTCGCCACCGAGGCCTCGACGGCGAAACTGTTCGCCTCCGAGGCCGCCGTCCGGGCCGCCTCCAACGCCCTGCAGGTGCACGGCGGTTACGGCTACATCGACGAGTACCCGGCGGGCAAGCTGCTCCGGGACGCCCGGGTGATGACCCTGTACGAGGGCACCAGCCAGATCCAGAAGCTCCTCATCGGCCGCGCCCTGACCGGGGTTTCGGCCTTCTGACACCGCGGCGGCGGAGCGCGGGGGGCATCGGCCCGCACCGGTGCGCGCTGCCCCGGCGCGCGTGGCGGGGCAGCACGTCCCGGTGTGGCGGTCGGGGCGGTCAGGGTCGTCGGGGTGAGTACGCGGGGCCGTTCGCCTGAGTAGCAGTGCGGATGGGCGGGCGGGCGTCCGGGCAGCACCCTGGAGCCATGAACGAGACACCGGTCAAACAGCAGAACTCGGGGGCCTATCACGCCCAGGCCGTCGCCTCCTTCGCCCTGGCGCTGTGCGCCGTCGCGCTGGGCATCTACCACCTGGACGCGGACGCCTGGGTCCGGGCCTTCCTGGGCATCGCGGTCCTCTACCTCACCACCTCCGCCTTCACCCTGGCCAAGGTGGTCCGTGACCGGCAGGAGGCCGGTCAGATCGTCAGCCGGGTCGACCAGGCCCGGATGGAGAAGATCCTCGCGGACTACGACCCGTTCCAGCCGAAGCCCTGACCGGGCAGAGCGGAGCGTGCGCCGGCCCGTCCGGGTGCCCGGCCGGGCCGGGACGCGGCTCGCCCGTGGCCCGTGCCTCGTGCGGGTCGGGCACGATCCGGAAGGCACGGCCTAAGCGCTTGCTCACCCTCCGGTAAGGTGTGACCTCCCCCCAGGCGGAGAGGTGAGCGAGGGATGGACAGCACGGCGGAGGACGGCGGCTACCAGGCGTGGTCGGAGGTCACCCCCGACGCGGCGCGCCGGCTGCTGGTCGCGGCCGTGGACGCCTTCGCCGAGCGCGGGTACCACGCGACCACCACCCGGGACATCGCGGGACGGGCGGGCATGAGCCCGGCCGCCCTCTACATCCACTACAAGACCAAGGAAGAACTGCTCCACCGGATCAGCCGGATCGGCCACGACAAGGCCCTGGAGATCCTGGAGAGCGCGGCGGACGGTCCCGGGGACGCCGCGGCGCGCCTGGACCGGGCGGTCCGCTCCTTCGTCCGGTGGCACGCCGCCCACCACACCACGGCCCGTGTCGTGCAGTACGAGCTCGACGCCCTCGGTCCCGAGCACCGGGCCGAGATCGTGGCGCTCCGGCGGCGCAGCGGGGCCGCGGTGCAGCGGATCATCGCCGAGGGCGTGGCCGCCGGGCGGTTCGCCGTGCCCGACGTGCCCGGGACCACCCTGGCGGTGCTGTCGCTGTGCATCGACGTGGCCCGCTGGTTCAACGTCGACGGGCCGCGCACCCCGGACGAGGTCGGGGCCCTCTACGCCGACCTCGTCCTGCGCATGGTCGGGGCTCAGAAGTAGTAGCGGTACAGGACCCCTGCCACGCAGACCGGCTTGTCCCCGCCCTCCCGTTCCACAGTGACGGTGGCCGCCACCTGCACGCCCTCGCCCACCTCCGTGACCTCCGTGATCACGGTGGTCGAGCGGAGCCGGGAGCCCACCGGCACCGGGGCGGGGAAGCGGACCCGGTCCGTGCCGTAGTTGATGCCCATGCGCATGCCCTCGACCCGCATGTTCTGCGGGACCAGGCTCGGCAGCAGGGACAGGGTCAGGTAGCCGTGCGCGATCGTGGAGCCGAAGGGCCCGGAGGCCGCCCGCTCGGGGTCGACGTGGATCCACTGGTGGTCCCCGGTGGCCTCCGCGAACAGGTCGATCCGCTTCTGGTCCACCTCCAGCCAGTCGCTGGGGCCGAGGGGGTCGCCGGTCCCGGCGCGCAGCTCATCGGCGGACGTGAAGATCCTCGGCTCGGCCATGCGTGCTGCCTCCCGGTGTCGGAACAAGCGTTTGCTCAGGATGATGGTGCGGGGGCCGGACCCCTGTCAACGGACTCCCGGATCCCCGCGTGAGCGGACCCGCGCCGTCGCCGCGGTGCCCCGGCGTTCACCGGCGTCCGCCACCGCGGCGACGGACGCGGCCGACGGCTCGCCGAGGGTCGCTCCGGACTTCCGGGCACGGGTTACCGTCCGCATGGACCGGCCGCCGCGTCGGACGCGAGGGCCGGCCGCACGGGGCGCTCCCGGGCCGGACTACCCTCGGACGGGTGCCCCAGATCCCAGAGAAGATCCACGTACTGACCGTCGGACAGGTCTCGGCGCGCAGCGGCGCCGCGGTGTCCGCGCTGCACTTCTACGAGTCCAAGGGACTGATCAGCAGCCGCCGCACCAGCGGCAACCAGCGCCGGTTCACACGGGACACGCTGCGTCGGGTCGCCTTCATCCGGGCCGCGCAGCGGGTGGGCATCCCGCTCTCCACCATCGGGGAGGCGCTGGCGAAGCTCCCCGAGGGCCGCACCCCCACCCGCGAGGACTGGGCGCTCCTGTCCGAGACCTGGCGCGCCGAGTTGGACCACCGGATCCAGCAGCTCGGCAGGCTCCGCGACCACCTCACCGACTGCATCGGCTGCGGCTGCCTCTCCCTGTCGAGCTGCGTCCTCTCCAACCCGGACGACACCCTGGGGCAGACCCGCACCGGCTCCCGACTCTGACCGTCGGCGTCCGACTGCCGGCGTCCCGCCGCCTGCCTCCGACCGCCCGTCTCCGATCGCGCGCCCCGACCACCGACCACCGACCGCCCGCCACCGACCGCCCGGCTTCCGATGCCGTCCGACGTCTCAGGCGGACTCCGCGAGGGCCGGGCGCGGCACCACGATCCCGCAGTGCCCGCAGACCGGCCCCTCACCCCACCGCCCCGGTCGCGCACCGGGGACGGAACGCGTCGGCCACCGCAGGTCCTGCTCCCCGCACAGCGGACAGCCGCTTCCGGGGGCCTCCGCTTCGAGGGCGCTGACCAGGCGGCGCAGCACCTCGGCGAGGGTGCCCTCCGGGCGCACCCCCGGATCGGCGCAGGGCACCGGGGCGACCGCGGCGCTCCAGGCGCGGTCCGTCCGCCGCAGCCCGTGGTACTTCTCCCGCCTGCGCCGCTCCGCGAACTGCCGCTCGTAGGCCAGCCAGACCCCGCGGGCCTCCTCCAGCTCCTCCAGGGCGGCGACCAGCCGCTGCGGATCGGCCGCCCGGTCCTCGGGGCCGATGCCGTGCCGGTCGCACAGGTGCCACCACGTCGCCCGGTGCCCGTACGGGGCGAAGCGCTCCAGGCAGCGCCGCAGCGAATGGCGCCGCAGGGCGCGGTCGTTGCCCGCGTCGCGGACCTGGCCCGCCAGACTCCGGAATCCTGCCATCGCGAGCTCACCTCCGGGCCCGTACCTGCCCGCGGCGGCACCCGGACATGCCGGGGCAGACGGGGCGCCTCGGGGCACGGTGCGGCTCTCAGCCGCCGATCCGCCCCGCCGCGGCCACCACCCGCGCGAGCTCGGGGTGACAGATGTCGCTGTGCGCCCCCGAGGGCGCCCCGCCGTCGCGGACCACCCCGGCGGCGTCCACGCTCACGCAGCCGCGCCCGGGAAGGCCCCCGCGCAGGGCCGCGTCCAGAGTGAGCCGGACCGTGCCGGGGACGGCCTGGATCCCGCCGTGCCCCATGGCGCCCCAGCGCGGATCGGAGCCCAGCAGGGAGGCCGAGTCCCGGGCCAGCCGGGAGGCCAGCGGATAGAAGGTGCCGAGGGCCGCGTCGTGGCGGGAGTGGCAGCAGACCACAGGTCCGGACACCCGGCGCTGGAGCCCGGCCAACGCCCCTCCGCGGCCCTTGTCGTGGGGCAGGGACTCGGCGAAGGCGTAGTGGGAGAAGGCCCCTTGCAGCAGGGTGAGGGAGGCCACGTTGCGGGCCTCGGCGGGCAGGCCGCGCAAGGAGAAGGAGACCAGGCGGGCCCCGAAGCTGTGGCCGATGAGGTGGACGCGCACCTGCGGACGTTCCCGGGCGAGCCGTCCGAGCAGCGGCCCGAGGCCCTGTTCGCCGATCACGCCGGCCCGCTTCTTCATGGTGTAGTACGTGGCCTGCCGGAGGAGCTCCCGGCCGCCCTTGCGGAGACCGCCGAGGAGTTCGGGCGCGGCGGAGCCGGGCGGCGCGGCGGGCAGGGCGGCCGTGGCGGCCGGGGGCGAGGCCGGTGCCGTACCGTCGCCGGCCGTACCGGCGAGGGCGTCGGCGAGGTCCGCGCAGGCGGCTGCCGTGTCCGGGCCGAAGAGCGCCGGTACGGGCGCGCCCGCCGCCCCGGCCGCACCCGCCTGACCGACCGCCCCGGCTACGGCCACGGCTCCGGCGTCCGGGTCGTCGGGATCAGGGTCCGACCCGGCCCCGGCCCCGGCCCCGGTTCGGCGCGGTTCGGGGATTCCCGCCAGGAGGCGGACGAGCGCGCCGAGTTCCTCGTACGCGCCAGGGCCCGGCTCCGGACCGGAGAGCAGCGCGGTCACCCGGTTCAGCTCCGCTTCCCTCCCGGGCCAGAACCTGCCGAGGGCCGCCCGGGTCTCCGCGTCGAGCCCCGGCCCGGTGGCGCCCGTCGGGAGCAGCCCGCGTGCCCCGAAGTCCGGTATCGGCTCGTCCGAGAACCGCATCGAGGGCCAGAGCACCCCCACGTATCCCAAGCGGACCCCCGGCCCGGCCAGTTGGGGGAAGGGGGCGAAGAAGCGGTCGTAGAGCCCGGTGGCCACGGACCGGTCGCTGTTCCAGCCGTGCGAGAAGACCAGGAGGTCGGTCGCTTCCATCCGGAGCAGGACGTCCCGTTGTCGGACGTCCACGTCCGCGTCGGCGTCGAAGGTCAGCTCCGCGTAAGGCCGTACGCCCACACCCGACATGATGTTCCTCCCCGCGCCGAGGACCGCCACGCCACCGCCACGCCCGCCGTGACCGGCAGCGTTCCCAGCATCCCGCCGCTCGCCCCGTCCCGCCAGGGTCTCGGCACGCCCGAACCGGGGCGGAGCGGACCGGCCCCTTACCGGGCGTTCCACGAAGGCGGGGTGGGTGACAAAGCACCGTCACATGTGACGGTGCAATGTGACCCCTGCCCCTGCCCCTGCCCCTGGCCCTGCCCCCTGCCCCCTGCCCCCGCCCCTCAGGGGTACCGCACGTACCGCGCACGGACCGCCCGGAAGCGGTCGAGGGCCGGGCGCCAGTCCGCCGCGACCTCCTCGTGCGTGGCGCCGCGGTCGATGAGCACGCGCACCCGGTCCGAGCCGGTCAGCTTGTCGATCCAGTGGTCCGGCCGCCAGGCGAACCCGGGCCAGACCCGGCGGGCCGTCACCAGCAGCCCGATGCCCGTCAGCACCGGGTCGAAGGCGTCCCGATCGTGCACCATCAGCCGCACTCCACCCACCGTGCGGCCCGCGAACTTGGAGAAGACCGGGGTGAAATGGGCCTCCCGCACCCACACCCCCGGCAGTCCCAGGGCGTCCGCCGCCTCCGCCCACCGGCGGTCCACGCCCTCCGCTCCCAGGAGTTCGAACGGTCGGGTGGTACCCCGTCCCTCCGACAGGTTGGTCCCCTCGAACAGGCAGGTCCCGGGGTAGACCAACGCCGTGTCCGGGGTGGGCATGTTCGGGCTCGGCGGCACCCACGGCAGCCCGGTGTCCGCGAAGGAGAGACCCCGCCGCCAGCCCGACATCCGGACCACGTCCAGCCGCGGCGGCCGCGCGGCCGGGAACTCGCCCCGGAACAGCAGGGCCAGCTCACCCGCCGTCATCCCGTGGCACTGCGCCACCGGCACCCGCCCCACGAACGAGGCGTACGCGGGCTCCAGCACCGGCCCCGAAGCCTCCCGTCCGCCCAGCGGGTTGGGCCGGTCCAGCACCAGGACGGCCTTGCCCGCCAGCGCCGCCGCCTCCATGCAGTCGTACAGGGTCCAGACGTAGGTGTAGAAGCGGGCGCCGACGTCCTGGAGGTCGAACACCACCGTGTCCACGCCGGAGGTCGTGAACACCTCCGCGAGGGCCCGGCCGCTGCGCCCGTACACGTCGTACACCGGCAGCCCGGTGGCGGGGTCGCGGGCCGCCCCCTCGGACTCCCCGGCCTGCGCGGTCCCCCGGAAGCCGTGTTCCGGCCCGAACACGGCCGCCAACTCCACCCGCGGGTCCGCGTGCATCACGTCCACCACGTGCCGGCCGTCGGCGGTGATCCCCGTCGGATTGGTCACGATGCCGACCCGCTGCCCCGCCAGCTCCGCGTATCCGCCCGCCGCCAGCCGTTCGAACCCGGTCCGCACCCGCGCGGACCGCCCACCGCCGCCACCCCCCGGGCCACCGGGCACCCCAGGCACCACCGGCCCGGACACCCCCGCCCCGGCCCGCTCCCGCGCCACGGTGGCCCCGGCCGACCCCGCGCCCCCCACGGCGGCGGCGAGCGAGCCCGCCCCGGCGGCGGCCAGCAGCCCCCGTCGGGACGGCCGTGGCCCCGCCGCGTCCGCCCAGCTCCGCTCCGGCCCCGGAGCCTCGCCTGCCCCCCGAGCCTCGCCGGCGCCCTCCCCCTGCACCGGCCCGTGCCCCTGAGCCTCCGAGCCGTGGCGCGCGCCGGCGCCGGGCCGCCCGTATCGTCCGACCAGTCCGATGAGCCGATTCATGGGCCCACGCTAGGAGCCGGCGCCCGGACATCCCCGCCGCACCCGCTCCGCCGCGACCGGTTCCACCCTTTCCGGCGCACATACCGACCGGTTAGTCTCCCCTTCGACCGGCCCGGCAGCCGCCGGGCCGTCCGGCGGAAGGAGACTCCGTGGGCGGGTACGAGGGCCAGGGCATCGTCGTGACGGGCGCGGGCGGCGGCATCGGGGCCGCGCTGGCCCGCCGGTTCGCCGCCGAGGGCGCCCGCGTGATCGTCAACGACGTGGACGCGGACCGGGCGCACGCCGTGGCCGCCGAGATCGAGGGCGCGACGGCCCTGCCCGGGGACGCCTCCGCGATCGCCGGACCCGCCCGGGACCTCCTCGGCGGCACGGTGGACGTCTACTGCGCCAACGCCGGGCTCGGCGGTCCCGGGGACGCCTTCGCGACGGAGGAGGTCTGGGCGGAGACCTGGGACGTGAACGTGATGGCGCACGTCCGGGCCGTCCGCACGCTGCTGCCGCACTGGCTGGAGCGGGGCCGCGGCCGGTTCGTGTCCACCGTGTCCGCGGCCGGACTGCTCACGATGATCGGCGCGGCCCCGTACAGCGTCACCAAGCACGGAGCTCTCGCCTTCGCGGAGTGGCTCTCCCTCACCTACCGGCACCGGGGCCTCTCCGTCCACGCGGTCTGCCCCCAGGGGGTGCGCACCGCCATGCTGGACGCGGCCGGCAGCGCGGGGGAACTGGTCCTGGCACCCGGGGCGATCAGCCCGGAGGAGGTCGCGGCGGCCGTGCTCGACGGCATCGCCGAGGACCGCTTCCTGATCCTGCCGCACCCCGAGGTCGCCGGGTACCACGCCACCCGGGCGCAGGACCCCGAACGGTGGCTGGGCAGTATGAACCGTCTGCACCGGAAGTGGGAGGACGGATGACGGCACCCCAGTACGCCCCCGAGCCGGGCCCCGAGGCTCCTGCGCCGAGCGCCGAGGCTCTCGCGCCGAGCGCCGAAGCCCCCGCGCGCGCCCCCGAGGCCGCCGGGCCGCTCGCCGATCCGGGCCCCGGGCCGGACGTCGATCCCGTCGCACCGGCGCCCGGACCCGCACCGGCACCGTCCGGGCCCGAGCCGGCGCCGCCCGGATCCGAACCCGTGCCGGCACCGCCCGCCGTCCGGCCCGGTCCGCCGCCCGGGTCCCCGTACGCCGCCATGCCGTGGACCGCGCTGCTCAGCGAGGCCCAGCGGGCCCCGGTGACCCCGCCGCCGAGCGTGCTGCACGCCTTCCGCTCCGCCGCGGCCCGGTTCCCGCGCCGCACCGCCCTCGCCTACTTCGACGGGCGCCTGGACTACGGGCGCGCCGACGCCCTCTCCGATTCCATCGCCGGGCACCTGGCGGCCCAGGGGGTCCGGCCGGGGGACCGGGTCGCGGTGATGCTCCAGAACACCCCGCACTTCGTGCTCGCGGCCCTCGCCACCTGGAAGGCGGGCGCCGTACTGGTCCCGGTGAACCCGATGTACAAGGAGGCCGAGCTGCGCCACGTCCTCACCGACGCCGGGGTCTCCGCCCTCGTGTGCGAGGACCACGCCTGGGAACGCCGCCTCCGCGCGGCACTCACGGAAGCCGCACCCGCACCGGCAGCCCCCACCGCACCCGAACCCGCAGCCCCCACCGGAGCCGAACAACCCACCGGGCCCCCCGCCGCTCACCCCCACCCTGAGCCCCGCCCCCGCCCCCGCCTCCGGACCGTGCTGACCGGCAGCGCCCGCGACCTCCAGACCCGCGACGACCCGCGGGTCCTCGCGGCCCCCCGCATCCCCGTGCCCGCCGACACCGAGGACCTCCTCGACGTGGCCCACCGCGGCCTCGCGGCCCCCGCCGTGCCCGCCCCCACGGCCGACGACGCGGCGCTGATCAGCTACACCTCCGGGACCTCCGGCACTCCCAAGGGCGCCGTCAACCCGCACGGCGCGCTCACCTACAACGCCGAGCGGCAGCGCGCCGCGCACCCCGTCCCCGAGGGCTCCTGCTACTTCGCGCTCGCGCCGCTCTTCCACATCACCGGCATGGTCTGCGAACTGTCCGCCTGCTTCCTGAACGCGGGCACGCTCGCCCTCGCGCACCGCTTCGAGCCCGCCACCGTCCTCGACGCGTTCCTCGAACACCGCCCGGCCTACACGATCGGCCCGGCCACGGCCTTCATGGCCCTGACCGCCCATCCGCACGCCGGACGCGAGCACTTCGCCTCCTTCCGGGTGCTTTCCTCCGGCGGCGCCCCGCTGCCGCCGGCGCTCGTCGAGGAACTGCGCACCGGCTTCGGCATCGCCCTCCGCAACGGCTACGGACTCACCGAGACCACCGCCGCCTGCGCGAGCGTCCCCCCGCACCGCGAGGCCCCCGTGGACCCGGTGTCCGGGACCCTGTCCGTCGGCGTGCCCGGACCGCAGACCGTGGTGCGGATCGTGGACGACCACGGGGTCGAGGTCCCGCCGGGCGAACCCGGGGAGATCGTGGTGCGCGGCCCACAGCTCTTCACGGGCTACTGGCGGCAGCCGCGGGCCACCGCCGCCGCGATGCCCGGCGGCGAACTGCGCACCGGGGACATCGGGTTCATGGACCCGGAGGGCTGGCTCTACGTCGTCGACCGCAAGAAGGACATGATCGTGGCCTCCGGGTTCAAGGTGTGGCCCCGCGAGGTGGAGGACGTGCTGTACACGCACCCGGCGGTCCGTGAGGCGGCGGTGGTCGGCGTCCCGGACGCCTACCGCGGGGAGAACGTCAAGGCGTACGTGAGCCTGCGCCCGGGGGCCGCGGTCGCCCCCGAGGAGCTGTCCGCCTACTGCGCGGACCGGTTGGCCGCGTACAAGTACCCGCGCGAGGTGGAGGTCCTGCCGGTGCTCCCGAAGACGACCAGCGGCAAGATCCTCCGTCGTGAGCTGCGCGAACGCGGAGCGGCGGCCGGCGGCCCCGCGCCGGCGGAGGTGACGCGGGAAGCCGCACCGGCGGAGGGGACGGAGACGGCCGCGCCGGTGCGGGCGGCGGAGGAAGCCGCGCCCGCCCCGGAGGGTACGGCCGGCAGCGGAGAGGTACCGGTTCCGCGACGGTTGCTGGCCGCGGCCACCCGGCTCTTCGCCGAGCGCGGCTACGACCGCACCTCCGTGCAGGAGATCGTGGACGCCGCCGGGGTCACCAAGGGGGCGCTGTACCACTACTTCGATTCGAAGGACGACCTGCTGTACGAGGTGTACGCCCGCATGCTGCGGCTCCAGCAGGAGCGGTTGGACGCCATCGCAGACTCGGGCGGCCCGGTCGCGGACCGGCTGCGGGCCGCCGCCGCGGACGTGGTCGTCACCACCCTCGACAACCTCGACGACGCGATGATCTTCTTCCGTTCGCTGCACCAGCTCAGCCCGGCCAAGAACCTCCTGGTCCGCGCCGAGCGCAGGCGCTACCACGAGCGCTTCCGCGCCCTGGTGGAAGACGGGCAGCGGGACGGGACCTTCGGCTCGGCGACCCCCGCCGACCTCGTCGTGGACTACCACTTCGGCGCGGTCCACCACCTGGCCTCCTGGTACCGCGCGGACGGGCCGCTGGGCCCGCAGGAAGTGGCCGACCACCTGGCCGACCTGCTCCTGCGCGCCCTGCGGCCCTGAGGCGGAGTCCCGGGGCCGCCCGACCGGTTCAGCCGAGCGGCAGCGCCTTGCGCCCCCAGGTCTCGTTCGCGACCACGGCGAAGGAGGTGTACCAGGCGATGCCCGCGGTCAGCAGGCCGAGCCAGCCGCCGAGGTGGGTCAGCGCGGTGTTCTGCGCGAGGTCGCCCAGGGCCAGGAAGAGGAAGGTCAGCGCCAGGGAGCAGAACAGCGCCCGGTGCGCGAGGTCCAGGCGCAGCGCCACCACGGCCATGTACAGGGTGAACACGAACCAGGCGAGGAGGAAGAGTCCGCTCGCCAGGTGCACGTCGGCGGCGGGCAGCGTGGGGACGACGAACTTCACGTAGCCGGCGAAGGCCATCCAGAAGGCGCCGTACGAGACGAAGGCCGTGGTGCCGAAGGTGTTGCCGCGGCGGAACTCCATGAGGCCCGCGGCGAACTGGGCGAGGCCACCGTAGAACAGGGCCAGCGGGAGGACGACGGCGCTGAGGGCCGCGTTCTCGACCAGGCCGGAGTTGAACAGGCTGAGCACGAAGGTGGTCAGCGCGAACGCCGCGAGGCCGAGCGGTCCGGGGTTCGCGGGCCGCACGGCCGGGGTGGTGCTGGACATGACGATATGCACTTTCGGTGGGGGGATACCTCGTAATATATCGGACGTTCCGGATGGTCTAGACCTGTTGATCAAGGGTGCGGGCCGGAGGTCCCGGAGCCCCGCCCCCGGCCCGGGACCTCCGCCCCACCCCTGCCCCGGACCTCCGTACACCCCTCGCCGGGACCTCGGCCCCGGCCCGCGCGGCCCTGCCCTCGACCGGCCCGTCCCGGCCGGCCCCCTGCGTCCCCGCTCGGCCCGCGCCGCCACGCGGGTGCCGCCGCGCTACGGGCGCTCCGGCAGGTACGGCCGCAGTTCGCGCCGGGCCAGCGAACGCTGGTGCACCTCGTCCGGGCCGTCCGCCAGCCGCAGCGTGCGCGCCGCCGCCCACAGCTCGGCCAAGGGCTGGTCCTGGCTGACCCCGGCCGCCCCGTACAGCTGCACCGCCCGGTCCAGGATCTCCACCACCGCCCGCGGAGTCGCGATCTTGATGGCCTGGATCTCGGTGTGCGCCCCTCGGTTGCCCACCGTGTCCATCAACCAGGCCGTCTTCAGCACCAACAGCCTCAGCTGCTCCACGGTGACCCGGGCGTCCGCGATCCAGTTCTGCACCACCCCCTGGGCGGCCAGCGGCTTCCCGAAGGCCGTACGCTCCACCGCCCGCCGGCACATCAGCTCCAGGGCCCGCTCCGCCATGCCGATCAGGCGCATGCAGTGGTGGATCCGGCCGGGCCCCAGCCGGGCCTGCGCGATCGCGAAACCGTCGCCCACCCCGCCCACCAGGTTCCCCGCGGGCACCCGTACCCGGTCGAAGACCACCTCGGCGTGGCCGCCGTGGGAGTGGTCCTCGTACCCGTACACCCGCATCGCCCGCCGCACCTCCACCCCGGGGGCGTCGCGCGGCACCAGCACCATCGACTGGCGCCGCCGCGGGTCCGCCCCCTCCGGGTCGGTCTTGCCCATGACGATGAACACCCGGCAGTCCGGGTTCATGGCCCCGGAGATGTACCACTTGCGGCCGGTGACCACCCAGCCGCCACCGTCCCCACCCTCCCCGCCGCCGTCGCCGTCCGCGTCGGCTCCGTACCGCTCGATCCGCGTCTCGATGTTCGAGGCGTCGGAGGAGGCCACCTCGGGCTCCGTCATCGCGAACGCCGAACGGATCTCCCCGGCCAACAGCGGCTCCAGCCACTGCTTGCGCTGCTCCTCGTCGCCGAACTCCGCCAGCAGCTCCATGTTCCCGGTGTCGGGCGCCGCGCAGTTCAGGGCCGTCGGGGCCAGCTGCGGGCTGCGCCCGGTGATCTCGGCGAGCGGGGCGTACTGGAGGTTGGTCAGCCCGGCGCCCAGCTCCGGATCGGGGAGGAAGAGGTTCCACAGGCCCGCCGCACGGGCCCGTTCCTTCAACTCGGCCACCACCGGCGGGGTGTCCCAGGGCGAGGCCAGGGCCTCCCGCTCCTCGCGGGCCCGCTCCTCGGCGGGGTACACGTGCTCGTCCATGAAGGCCAGCAGCCGCTCCCGCAGCTCCGCGGTGCGCGCGTCGTATCCGAAGTCCATGGCGTCCTCAGCCCTCCCGCAGGGTGTCCAGGCCGTGCTCGATGAAGACCGGGACCAGCTCGCCGATCCGGTCGAACCCGGCCCCGACGGTCTGTCCCAGCGCGTACCGGTAGTGGATCCCCTCCAGGATCACCGCGAGCTTGAACCAGGCGAACGCGGTGTACCAGCCGATCTCCCCGGTGTCCCGGCCGGACCGCGCCGCGTACCGCTCCACCAGCTCGGCGGGGGAGGGGTGACCGGGAGCCGCGCTCGCGGTGCTCACCGGGGAGTCCTCCAGACCCAGGTCGGAGCTGTACATCACGAGGAGGCCGAGGTCCGTCAGCGGGTCGCCGAGGGTGGACATCTCCCAGTCCAGCACCGCCCGCACCTCCTCGCCGGACCCGCCGAGCAGCACGTTGTCCAGCCGGTAGTCCCCGTGCACCACGGTCGGGGCCGGGGAGCGCGGCAGCCGGTCCGCCAGGGCGGCGTGCAGGACGTCGATGCCGGGCAGCTCCCGGCCCCGGGAGGCGTCCAACTGCTTGCCCCAGCGCCGCAACTGCCGCTCCAGGAAGCCCTCGGGCCGCCCGAAGTCCGCCAGGCCCACCTCGGCGGGGTCCACGGAGTGCAGGTCCACCAGGGTGTCCACCAGACCGAGCACCGCCCGCCGGGTCCGCTCCGGGCCGAGTCGGGCCAACTGCTCGGCGGTCCGGTAGGGGACCCCGTCCACGTACTCCATCACGTAGTACGCGGCGCCCTCGGCCGCCCCGTCCTCCCCGGCCCCGCACAGCAGGAGCGGGGCGGGCACCGGTACGGCCGTGCCGTGCAGCGCCGAGATCACGCGGAACTCCCGGCCCATGTCGTGCGCGGTGGCGAGGACGTGCCCCAGCGGCGGGCGCCGCACCACCCAGCGGGAGACCCCGTCGGAGACCTCGTACGTCAGGTTGGAGCGGCCGCCCTCGATCAGCCGGGCCGTGAGCGGTCCGGCGGTGAGCCCGGCCCGTTCCCGCTCCAGCCGCTCGCGGAGCCGACCGGGGTCGATGCCCCGGGGCGGGGCGGGGATGGCCGAGGACATGCTGCGCACCTCCGTACGGATCGGGGCCCGCGTCCGCTGATCCGGCGGGACCGCGGCCATCATGCCGACCAGTCGGTATGCCGTCCAGGGGGCGGGGCGGAAACCGGCCGTGCGCGCGTCGGGGGATCACAGGTGACAGCGCGGGGTGACAGGTGACGCTGCGATGTCACCCGTCACCCCGTGCTGTCACGCGTCACCCGCCACCCTTCATGCACTGCCGGCGCCCGCCATCCTTCACCCGCCGCGCCGCGCCGCGCCCCGCCGGACGGCCTAGGCGTGGCAGGCCACCGGCTCGCCGCCGTTCATCACCGCCATGTCGGAGAACACCCGCACGGGATCCAGCGGGGAGCCCTCGGGGAGCCCGTCGAGCTCGGCGTGCGCCCGGTGCAGGTTGGCGACCAGGCGCTCGCTCTCCCTCCACTCCGCGAACTCGCCCAGATCCGTCTGCCGCGCCGTCTCCAGAGGGGTCTGCCCCTTCGCCCTGCCGGTCTCCGCCAGCTCCAGGACGAAGCGCAGGTAGCGTTCCGTGGCGTCGTACGCCCCCGGGTCCGCGAGCGGCCCGTGCCCCGGCACCACGGTCTCCGCGTCCAGCTCCCGCAGCAGGTCCAGGGCGCGCAGCGAGCCGGCCAGCGAGCCCATCGGGACGAAGGGGGTGCCTCCGGCGAAGACCAGGTCCCCGGTGAACACGATCCGCTGCCGGGGCAGCCACACCACCGTGTCCCCGGTGGTGTGGGCGACCCCCGGGTGCAGCAGCCGGACCTCCGTGTCGCCCAGATGGGCCGTCATGGTGCCGCGGTACGTCAACACCGGCGCGGTGACCGGAACTTCGCCGAATTCGGTCCGGGGCCAGATGAGGTGGAGCTGGTGGCCCGCCCCCAACTGTTCGCGGCGGCAGTCCTCGTGGCCGATCACGAGGGCCTCGGGGGTGAACACGCCGTTGCCGTAGGTGTGGTCGCCGTGGTGGTGGGTGTTCACCACGGTGGACGGCAGGGGCACTCCGGTGGCGAGGACGGCCTCGCGCAGCATCCGGGCCCGACGTTCGGTGGCCGCCGTGTCCACCAGGAGGGTCCGACCGCCGTCGCTGACGAAACCGGCGTTGTTCAGGCACCAGCCTCCGTCGGGCTGTATGTAGGCGTGCACTTCGGGCGTGAGCTGGACGATGTACGGCGCGTCGGCTGCCATGCGTTCTCCCCGGGTCGCTGTGGCTGGCCCGTGCATCCTGCCGGCCGCCCGCGACCCGGGGGAGAGCGCCCCCGGACGTCCTCTCCCCGCCCCACCGACCGCACGCGTTCGGCGGGTTCGGGGTTTCACGGAGCCCTGAACGGAGCCCTGAACGGAGCCCTGAGCCGGGCCCTGAGTCGAGCCCTCCGCGCGGCGACGTGTCGCGCCCCGCGCGGGGAGCCGGTCCGTCAGTGGTCGTCCCAGTGGCCGTCGTGCTGAGCGTGCCGGTGACCGTCGTGCAGGTAGTCGAGGTGGTCGCCGTGGCTCACGGCGGGGTGCCCGCACTCCGGGCCGTGCGCGTGGGCATGGGCGTCGTGCGGGGCGTGCCCGGCGGGCTCGCACTCGTCCCAGTGGCCGGAGTGTTCGCGGTGCAGGTGGCCGTCGTGCGCGTAGTCCGTGTGGTCCCCGTGCGGAACGGCGGTGTGCCCGCAGTCCGGCCCGTGCGCGTGCTGGTGCGTGGAGTGTTCCTGGTGCAGGGTGGTCATGGCCCGAGGCTAGTCCGTACTGACCGGTTATGGCCTGTTGTGCACCTTTCGGCGCGATCAAGGACGATGATCCCACCGGTGGTACGACCCGCCCCAGGGTCGAGCCCGTGGATCCGCCCCGCGCGCGGGGCCCCGCTCGTGCTCCGCGTCCCGGTCCCGCCGGGCGGGACCCGCCCCCCCCACGACGACGGCCCGCGCCCCACGCACACCCCCGGCTCCCCCCATCGAGCCCACCGCCCCCGCCTTCCTACCCCCGCCTTCCTGCCCCCGCCTCGGTCCCCGGGCCGTCGGTTCCCTCAGAGGATCAGGGCGATCGCCAGGCCCCCCAGGGCCACCGCGCAGAGGGTGACGGCGGCGGCGGCCCGCGGATCCAGCACCTTCGGCCGGGCGGCGGACAGCCCCCGGATCCGGCGGTGCGCCACCCCGAGGAAGAGCAGCCAGACCAGGACGGTCAGGGCCGTGGCCGTGAGGTCGGAGGCGTCGCCGTCGCCCTGGGCGGCCTGCTTGACGGCGAGTACGGCCACCGCCGCGCCGGTCAGCGTGGTCCGGCGCCAGGCCAGCCGGGTCCGCTCCGGCTGCAGCCCGGGGTCCCGCTCCGATCCGTCCCGCACGGCCCCGCCCCAACCGTCCCGGCCGCCCGCCCCGCCCCCCACCGCCCCGGAACCCGCACCCGTCCCGGAACCCGCCCCCGCCGTCACTTCGCCCAGCCGAGGAGCACGACCAGCACCATCGCCACCGCGACCAGTCCCACCCCCAGGCTCAGGGCCACCGGGAACCGGGACACCGGGAGGTCCTCCCCGCGCCGCATGGCACGCTCGCACCGCACCCAGTGGTTGACGGCGCGCAGCGCGCACATCGCCCCGACCGCCAGCAGGGCCAGCGCCATCCCGACCCGAACCCCCCACCGCAGGTCCGGCAGGAACTGGTCCACCGCGAACCCGCCGCCGACGAGGGCGAGCGCCGTCCGGATCCAGGCCAGGAAGGTCCGCTCGTTGGCGAGGCTGAAGCGGTAGTCGGGCTGGCTACCCTCCTCGCGCAGCCGCTGCGGGGCGAACCAGAGGCGCAGGTCACGGGCGAAGTCGATCATGCGGGCAATCTACAAGCCGCTCTCCCGCCGGTGCGCGAGCAGCCGCCGGTACGCCTCCAGGCCGTCGGGGACCCACTCCCACCGCTCCAGCGCCTCCGCGAGCTCCGCCCCGTCCAGGTGGGCGTGCCAGGCGACCTCGGACTCCTGCGGGGAGACCGGCAGCTCGCAGCGGACCTCGTACACCGCCGACCACCAGGACCCGCCCTCACCCTCGTACAGGAAGCGGAAGAGCGGCACGGGCGCGGGCAGCCCGCTGACGCCCAGCTCCTCCTCGGCCTCCCGCAGCGCGGCCGTGTCGTACTCCTCCCCGGCGCCCACCACGCCGCCCACGAACAGGTCGTAGCGGGAGGGGAAGACCAGCTTGGTGGCGGTCCGCCGGTGCACGAACACCCGGCCGGCCCCGTCCGTGACCAGCACGAACACGCAGCGGTGGATCAGCCCGCGGGCGTACACCTCGCCGCGCCGGGCCCGCCCCGTCACCCGGTCCTCACGGTCGACCACGTCCAACAGCTCGCCCTCGGGACCCGACAGCTCGCCCTCGGGACCCGACAGTCGGTCCTCGGGACCCGACAGTCGGTCCTCGGCCCCCATGAACTCGTCCTCCGTGCCCATGCCGCTCTTCCTTCCTCCGGTGTTGACTGGTTACCGCCGCGTAGCAAGGATCTGTCCCACCACGGACGAAGGACGGATGCGCATGGCGTACGACGCGGATGTGATTGTCATCGGTGCCGGTCTGGCGGGGCTCGCCGCCACCGCCGAGCTGGCCGAGGCGGGTCGGAAGGTGATCCTCCTCGACCAGGAGCCCGAGCAGAGCCTCGGCGGCCAGGCCCACTGGTCCTTCGGGGGCCTCTTCTTCGTGGACTCGCCGGAGCAGCGCCGCCTGCGCATCCGCGACAGTCGCGCCCTGGCCCTCCAGGACTGGTACGGCACCGCCGGCTTCGACCGCCCCGAGGACGCCTGGCCGCGCCGCTGGGCGGAGGCGTACGTGGACTTCGCGGCGGGGGAGAAGCGGCCCTGGCTGCACGCCCAGGGCGTCCGCTTCTTCCCGGTGGTCGGCTGGGCGGAGCGCGGCGGCTACGACGCCAACGGGCACGGCAACTCCGTCCCCCGCTTCCACATCACCTGGGGCACCGGCCCCGGCCTGGTGGAGCCCTTCGAGCGGCGGGTCCGCGAGGGCGTGGCCCGCGGGCTGGTCGAACTGCGCTTCCGGCACCGGGTCACCGGCCTGTCCCGGACCGCGGGGGCCGTGGACACCGTCACCGGCGAGGTGCTGGTCCCCTCCGCGGCACCCCGCGGCACCGCCAGCAGCCGGGAGACGGCCGGGGAGTTCTCCCTCCGCGCCCAGGCCGTGATCGTCACCTCGGGCGGCATCGGCGGCAACCACGACCTGGTCCGCGCCCAGTGGCCGGCCCGGCTCGGCACCCCGCCCGCCCGGCTGCTCTCCGGGGTCCCCGCGCACGTGGACGGGCTCATGCTCGGCATCGCGGAGGCGGCGGGGGCCCGGCACGTCAACCGCGACCGGATGTGGCACTACACGGAGGGCATCGCGAACTGGGACCCGATCTGGGCCCGGCACGGCATCCGGATCCTCCCGGGCCCCTCCTCGCTGTGGCTCGACGCCACCGGAAAGCGGCTGCCGGT
Source organism: Streptomyces sp. NPDC097619 (assembly GCF_040302735.1). Classification (NCBI taxonomy): domain Bacteria; kingdom Bacillati; phylum Actinomycetota; class Actinomycetes; order Kitasatosporales; family Streptomycetaceae; genus Streptomyces; species Streptomyces sp. NPDC097619. The sequence goes on from NZ_JBEOSD010000100.1 coordinate 28,787, forward strand.
GCCGCTGTTCCCCGGCTTCGACACCCTCGGCACCCTCGACCACATCATGAAGACCGGTCACGACCACACCTGGTTCGTGCTCAACCAGCGGATCATCGGCAAGGAGTTCGGCCTCTCCGGCTCCGAGCAGAACCCGGACCTCACCGGCCGTTCCGTCCGGCAGGTCATCGACCGGGCCCGGGCCGCCGTCCCCGGACCGGTCAAGGCGTTCATGGACAACGGCGCGGACTTCGTGGTCGAACGCGAGCTGTCCGCCCTGGTCCGCGGCATGAACGCGGTCACCAAGGAGGACCTCCTCGACGAGGAGACGGTGCGCCGCGAGATCACCGCGCGGGACCGCGAGATCGCCAACCCCTTCACCAAGGACCTCCAGGTCACCGCGATCCACGGGGCCCGCCGCTACCTCGGCGACCGGCTGATCCGCACGGCCGCCCCGCACCGGATCCTGGACCCGGACGCCGGTCCGCTGATCGCCGTCCGGCTGTCGATCCTCACCCGCAAGTCCCTGGGCGGCCTGGAGACCGACCTCGACTCCCGGGTCCTCACCGAGGGTGGGGAACCGCTGCCCGGGGTGTACGCGGCGGGGGAGGCCGCCGGGTTCGGCGGCGGCGGCGTGCACGGCTACCGCGCCCTGGAGGGCACCTTCCTCGGCGGCTGCCTGTTCTCCGGCCGCGCCGCCGGTCGGGCCGCGGCCCGCGCCACCGCCTGAACCCCACGCCGTACGCGGGGTCCCCGTCCCGGAAGCCGTCCCGCAACCGGTCCCGGAAGCCGTCCCGCAACCGGTCCCGAAACCCGATCCGAGACCCGATCCGGAACCCGATCCGAGACCCGATCCGGAACCCGTCCCGGACCCGCCCGGCGCCTCGCCGGCCCCCGCCTGCCGAACGCGGGTCTGCCGGTGCTGACGAAGGACGGC
>NZ_JBEOSD010000101.1:0-29507 GCF_040302735.1 Streptomyces sp. NPDC097619
GTTGATGTTCGGCTCGCTGGCCGTGCTCAGCGTGGAGCAGGACGCCCCAGGACCGTCTGCGTGCGGCGGCCCGGACGCACGGTCCCCCACGCGTGCGTCCACCCGTCCGTGCGAGCGAGTGCCCGCCCGACGCCCCCGGCTCCGCTCCGTCGCGCCACCACAGGAGCCCCCCGGATCTCCCCGCCGACGGGGAACCCCGCCCGCCCCGTCCCGGCGGTCCCTACGATGAGGGGGCGACACAATGAGCACGGAGGGAAGTCGAGGGTGTTCTCGGTGCAGGTCACACAGGAGGCGCGGGGGACGGTCCTGGAGCTCCGCGGAGCCCTGGACTTCGACAGCGTGATACAGCTGCGCGAGGCCCGCGAACGGGTGGTGGCGATGGGCAGGGGCTCGGGTCCGGTGGTCGTCGGCTGCCGAGAGCTGCTGTTCTGCGACTCGTCGGGGGTCGCCGAGCTGTTGACGCTCTTCCGGTCCCTCGCGGAGGAGGAGCGCCCCCTCCGGCTGGCGGCGGTACCGGATCCGTTGGCCCGGCTGTGCGCGGTGACGGGTCTGGACCGGGTCTTCACCGTGTACGAAGACGTGGAGCGGGCGCTGACCGTGGACGGCGCGCGGCCGCACGACACGAGCACGGGCCGCGGTGGCCCCGCTGAGACGGCAGGGGAGCACAGCGGATGACGCGCATTCCGGAGGGGCGGACCCCCGGGGCCGCCGCCGAGGCGGCGGCCCCGGGGGTCCCGGACGCCACGGACCCGACGGACCCGACGGACGCGACGGGTGACGACCACGATCTGCGGGTGCTGTTCGGGCAGTCGACGGCCGTGTTCGCCTCGCTCGCCGGTCCGGCGCACATGCTGCAGTCCGCCAACGAGGCGTTCTTCGCGGCGGCCGGCGGGCCCGAGCGCCGACGCACCGGGGTACCGCTGGGTCAGTTGATGCCCGAGCTGGTCGAGCAGGGCTTCCTGCGGACCCTGGACCGGGTGTACCGCACCGGCAGACCCCTCACGGGCCGCGACGCCCGCGTCGTCCTGGGGGAGGGCGAGCACGCCCGGGAGGCCTTCTTCGACTTCACCTACGAGCCCCGCCTGGACTCCGGGGGCAACACCATGGGCGTGCGGGTGATCGGGGTGGAGACCACCCAGGTCCGGCAGACCCGTCGGCTGACGGCGGAGCACCGGGCCCTGCTGGAGCAGATCGCCCGACAGGCCCCGCTGGACGAGGTGCTGGAGGGGATGGCCCGGGCCATCGAGGAGCTGGCCCCCGAAGAGGTGCTGGTGTCGGTGCTGCTGGCCGACCCGGAGGGCGGCCGGCTGCGCCACGGCGCGGCACCGAGCCTGCCCGACTTCTACAACGCCGCGATCGACGGGATCGCCACCGGAGAGGGCGTCGGTTCCTGCGGGACCGCCGCCCACCGCCGGCAGCGGGTGATCGTCACGGACATCGCCACCGACCCGTTCTGGGACGACTTCCGGGAGCTGGCCGACAAGGCTCGGCTGGCCGCCTGCTGGTCCACGCCGATCATGGCGCGGGACGGCTCCCTGCTGGGCACGTTCGCGATGTACCACCGCACCCCGGGCGCCCCACAGGAGGCCGACCTCGCCCTCGCCCAACTCTTCGCCGACACCGCCGCCCTGGCCATCGAGCGCCACCACGCCGATCAGGCCCGCGAGGCGGCCGAAGCCCGGGAGAAGGCGGCCCGCGACGACCTGGCCTTCCTCCTCGCCGCCAGCACCGCCCTGACCGCCGGACGGGACGCGGCCGAGGCGCTGCAGCGCCTGGCCGACTCCTGCACCCCGAAGCTCGGCCCGCTGTGCGCGGTCGACATCGTGGAGAACGGGCGGGTGCGGCGGATCGCCACCGCCGCCCCCACCAGCGAGGCGCGCGATCTGCTCGCCTCGCACGCCTCCCGGCACGGGGCCGACCCGGTCGTGGCCCGCGTGCTGGCCGGTGGCACCAGCGAGATCGCCCGCCGGGCCCCCACGGGGCCCGGTCCCTGGCAGGAGTTGGGCATCACCGGCTACCTGTGCATCCCGCTCCTCGACCTCGACCGCGCCTTCGGCACGCTCACCCTGCTGTCCACCGAGGGGCACGCCTTCGACGGGCACACGGTCGCGCTCGCCGAGGAGCTCGCCCGCCGGGCCGCCTCCGCCGCGCGGAACGCCCTCCAGTACACGCACCGTCACGCACTCGCCCGGGACCTGCAGGCCGGGCTGCTGCTGCCCGACCTCCCCAAGGTCCCGGGTGCGGACGTCGCCACCCACTACCACCCGGCCGGGGAAGGACTCGACATCGGCGGGGACTTCTACGACGTGTTCCCCCTGGAGCACGGCCGCTGGGCCTTCCTCCTCGGTGACGTGTGCGGGCGCGGCGCCCACGCGGCCACCACCACCGCCCTGGTGCGCCACACCGCCCGTGCCGTGGCCCACCTGCTGCCCGGTCCCGAAGAGGTGGTCACCGCCGTCAACCGGGCCCTGACCAACCGCCCGGAGAGCCACGGCACCGGATTCGTCACCCTCGTCTACGGGCAACTCACCCGCACCCCCGGCGGGTTGGACGTCGAACTCGTCCGCGCCGGACACACCCCGCCGCTGCACGTCGACGCCCGGGGCACCGTGCGTCCCGTGACCAGCCCCGGCCTGCTCCTCGGCATCACCACCGACCCCGCCGTCTCCGGCCGCCGCCTGCACCTGGCTCCGGGCGAGTCGCTGGTCCTGTACACCGACGGCATCACCGAAGCGCGGGGGGCGGACGGCGAGCAGTTCGAGGAGGACCGTCTGACCGCGGCCCTCGCCGGTGCCGCCCGTGCCACCGCGGGCACGCTCACCGCCCGCGAGGTCATCGACACCGTCGTCCGGGCCGTGGACGATCATACGGGTGGCCGGCACCCGGACGACGACCAGGCCGTGCTCGTCCTGACCGCTCTCGACGTGCCGCCGGCCCCCGCCTCCTGATCGGGGGACCGGGCGCACGGGGAGCGGGCCGCCTCCGGGCCCGACGGCAGGACCGCGGTCAGCGAGCGGCCGGCCCGGTGAGGCGGATGCGGACGGGCCCGCGGGCGGTGGCGGGGTCCACGGGGCCGCCGCCCTGGGTGATCTCGACCGCCCCGTTCGCGACGAGGCGGGCGGCGGCCCTCCGGACGGGCTCCATGAGGGCCCGCCAGCCGTCGTCAGCGGGTCCGCCCCCCTCGCGATAAGCCGCGCGAGCGGCGTCCGAGGGGCAGATCGTCGCGCCCGGACGGCGGCGTTCCAGCAGTTCCAGGATGGTCCGTTCCAGGCGTCGGTCCCGATCCCGCTCGCTCTCCACCACCTTCCCAGTCTGGCACCGCGCTCCCCATCCGTCGCGGCCCGCTTCGACCGCGTCGGTGGGGGCAGACGGAGGAGGGGGCGAGGAGAGCGAAGGGAGCGGCGTGGAACCCGTGAGCGAACCGATGGCGCGTCCGTCCCTGCGCGTGACCACGGACGGGGACACCACCGAGGCCGTCCTGTCCGGACGCCTGGACGCGGGGGTCGTGCGCCGGCTGGAGGAAGTGCTGGAACGGCTCCTACGCGATCCCCCCGCGGTCGTGCGGGTCGACGTCCGGGAGGTGCGGGGACTCGATCTGGTCACCGCGTGCGCCCTGCGACGGGCCGGCGTCCGGCTGCGCCCGCCCCGGCGCATGATCGTCGTCGGCGCCCGCGGACAGGCGGGCCGGCTCCTCGCCGACGCAGGGATCACCGTCCTGCTCGCACCCCGATCACGCTGAGCACTCCGCGCCGCCGCCGGGGAGCGAAGGGCAGCCCCGGTACTCGGCGCTTCCCGATCGACGGGGTCCGCTTCCCGTCCCTTCACCTCGGCCATCCGGATGCCGCCGACTGGCGTGCCGAGGCGCCGGGCCGGTGGCCGTTCCACCTGAACTGCGCGGGAGCTCATGATTCAGTTCCCGGGCGGTGAGGGCCCGGCTCGGGCGGACCGATGAGACGCGGTCCGCCCGAGCCGTCGCGGTGGGCGCCGTGGGTCAACGCCCCAGGGCCTCTTCCAGTTGCCGCTTGTTCATGTGGGAACGGCCCTCCAAGCCCTTCTCCCGGGCTTCGCGGCGGAGTTCCGCCGTGGTGCGGTGCGAGGAACCCGCAGTGGCGCCGTTGCCGGTGTCGGGGTGCATGACGACCTTGGTCCAGCCATCGTCCCGACGGTCGAAGTGCTCGTAGGCGGCGGGCGCTTCGGCGAGGCCGAGTTCATGGGAGACGAGGAAGCTCGGGGCCGCCCTTCCGCCCGCGATCAGGTCACGCAGGGCCCGGTTGTACCGCTTCACCGGGGCCTGACCGGTGCCGATCCGTTGGCCCTTGAACCACAGCATCCCGAAATCGAGCGGGACCTTGCCCTGGGCTTCGAGCTCGCCCTGCGCCTCGGCACCACCGGGGTCTTCGGGCAGGAACACGCCGACCACCCCGATGCCACCGGTGAACCGGACCGTGTCGATGAGCCCGTTGATGGTCAACGCGGCGTCCTCGTTGCCCTGGGGGTCGTGGGCCTGGTAACCGACGCACTCACACCCGTTGTCCGCCCCCAGTCCGAGAGTGGCGTCCTTGACGACCTCGGCGGGATCCTCCTCCGAGGTGTCGATCGCGATGGCACCGATCTCCTCGGCCAGCCGGAGCCGGTCCGGCTGGTGATCGGCGACCCAGACGCGACCGGCGCCCTTGAGGATCGCCGAGTAGGCGGCCATGAGGCCGACCGGCCCGGCTCCGTAGACGATGGTCTGGTCTCCCGGCGCGACCCCGGCCATTTCGGTGGCGTGGTAACCCGTCGGGAAGATGTCGGCCAGCATCACGTAGTCGAGCTGCCGTTCGGCGGCGTCCTCGCCCAGGCGCAGCGCGTTGAAGTCGCCGTACGGCACGCGCAGCAGTTCTGCCTGACCGCCCTGGTACGGGCCCATCTCGGCGAATCCGTATGCGGCCCCGGCCAGAGCGGGCTCGGGCTGCATCGTGAGGCAGTAGTTGGTCAGGCCCTTCTCGCACTGCTTGCAGAACCCGCAGGCGATGTTGAACGGCATGACGACCCAGTCGCCGACCTTGACCTTGCTGACGGCGTCGCCCACCTCGACGACCTGACCGAGGTTCTCGTGGCCCAGGGTCCGACCCGTCTCGAAGGAGGTCCGTCCCTCGTACATGTGGAGGTCTGAGCCGCATATGTTCGTGGTGGTGATCTTCACCAGGATGTCGGCCGGGTGCTCGATCTTCGCGTCCGGGACGTCCTTGACCGTCACCGTCCGAGGTCCTTCGTACACTGCCGCTTTCATGATGTTCCCTACTGGCGGGCCGCACCGTGTTCCACGGCGGGGCGCCGCCTTGTTGGGCGGCGGCGCGGAGGCGGATCGACCACGGGGTGACGTCCGCCTCCGCGGAGTCTGGCTTCTCTTCCGTGCCGCCTACCCCTGACGAGGCACGTCACCCCTGGCGGAAGCGTGACCCCGCGGACGGCCGCCGGTGCGGTCGTTCACGGACCGCTCCAGGGTGCTGCCATCGTCACCTTCGGCGAGGGCCCCGGCTTCGGCGTCCGGAACGATGACGACGCCCCCGGACGCTCCGCGGCCTGCGGATCGACATCGCACCACACTGACGTTCCGCAGGGCCACTAAGCTCGGCTGACGCGGCACGAACCCACCGGAAGGAACCACCCGATCATGAGCGGCACGCTCGCCGACAGCATCCGCGCCACGCTGGGCGACTTCAGCCCCGCCGAACGCAAGGTCGCCCGCGTGCTGTTGGCCGGATACCCCTCACCGGTCTTCGAGACCGTCGCCGTCATCGCCGACCGCGCCGCCGTCTCCACACCCACGGTCCTGCGCTTCGCGGCCCGCATGGGCTACCGCGGTTTCCCCGATCTCCAAGCCGCGGTCCGCGCGGAGCTGGACGCCCGCAGCGCCTCCCCGGTCTCTCTCTACGAAGCCGCCGGCCTGGGCCGGGGGGACAGCCGGCACGACGGCGCCGGAATCCTCGAACGCGCCGGCACCGTGTTCGCTCCGGCGCTGTCGCGGACACTGGCGGAGATCCCTCCGCACGACTTCGAACGCGCCGTGGAACTGCTCGCGGACCGCAAACGCCGCGTCACCCTCGCCGGCGGGCGCTTCACCCACCTGTTGGCGCAGTACCTCGGTCTGCACCTGATGCAGCTGCGCGAGGAGGTCCGCTTCCTACCGGACCGGCCCGTGGAGCGCACCGCGGCCCTGGCCCGGCTGTCACGGCGTGACGTCGTGGTGCTGTTCGACTTCCGCCGCTACGAAGAGGACAAGACGGCCATCGCACAGCTCGTCCGGGAAACCGGCGGGAAGACGGTGGTGTTCACCGACCCTTGGCTGTCCCCCGCCGCCACCCACGCGGACGTGGTCATGCCCGCCCACGTGGGGACCATGGCCCCCTACGACAGTCTGGTGCCGACCATGGCCGTCATCGAGGCCGTCATCGCCGGAGTCATCGAGGGACTCGGTCCGGAAGGCCACCAGCAGCTGAGTCACAACGAGGACACCGCACGACGAATCGGGCTGATCTGAGCCGGACGGGACGACGGAGGCGCCCTCCGGCGCTCATGACGACCACCGCCAGGTCCACTCCGTGATCTCGGCGGGGTCCGTGCCGGTGTGGCGGAGTTCGCGGCGGAGGGCGTCGCGGTGATGGGCGTAGCGGTCGGCGAGTTCCCGGGAGCGGCCGGAGTGCGGGCCGAGGTGGCTCAGCAGGGTGCGGGCGAGGTCGTGGCGGGTGGTGCCGTTGAGGGCGAGGAGGTCATAGGGGGTGGTGGTCGTGCCCTCTTCGATGTAGCCGCGGACGTGGAAGCGGTCGGGGCGGGGGCGGCCGTGGAGGAGTTGGTGGACGGCGGAGGGGTAGCCGTGGAAGTCGAGGACGACCGGGGCGTCCTCGCCGAAGAGCGCACGGAACCGTTCGTCGGACATGCCGTGGGGGTGGCGGTCGGGCGGGGCGAGCGCGCACAGGTCGACGATGTTGACGAAGCGGATGCGGGCCTCGGGGAGGTCGCGGCGGAGCAGGTCGGCGGCGGCGAGGGATTCGACGGTGGGGATGCCTCCGGCGCAGGCCAGGACGGCTTCGGGCGGGGCGCCTTCGGAGGTGCCGGCCCATTCCCAGGTGGAGGCCCCCGCGCGGCAGTGCGCGCGGGCGGCGTCGAGGTCGAGCCATTGGGCGGCCTCGTGTTTGCCCGCCACGACTGCGTTGATCTTGCCGGTTTCGTCGAGGAGCCGTTCCATCGTGACGAGCAGGGTGTTGGCGTCGGGCGGCAGGTAGACGCCGGTGACGGTGTTCTTGCGGTCGAGGAGGTTGCTGATGAAGCCGGGCCCCTGATGGCTGTAGCCGTTGTGCTCCTGCCGCCATCCTTCGCTGGTGAGGAGGTAGGTGAGGCTGCTGACGGGGGCCCGCCACGGCACCTCGCGTGACATCTTCAGCCACTTGGCGTGCTGGGCGGCCATGCTGTCGACGATCGAGGCGAAGGCCTCGTAGGTGGGGAAGAGGCCGTGGCGGCCGGTGAGCAGGTAGCCCTGGAGCCAGCCCTGGCAGTCGTGTTCGGACAACACCTCCATGACCCGGCCGTCGCGGGCGAGGTCCTCGGCGTACTCCCGCACCGGCCAGGCGTAGGCCCGGCCGGTGGCGGCGAGGACCGCGTCGAGCTTGTTGGAGGCCAGTTCGTCGGGGGAGACGATGCGGAAGTCACGGCGTTCGGTCGTGGCCCGCATGAGCTCGGTGAGCCAGCCGCCGAGCACCGGGGTGGGGCCGGCCGTGGCGGACCCGGGTCCCGCGGGCAGTGCCACGGCGTGCGCGTCGAGGGGCGGGAGGGGCAGGGGGCGGCGGAGCCGGCCGCCGTTCGCGGCCGGCTGGGCGCCCAGCCGGCCCTGGCGGCCGGGTACGGCGTCGAGCACCGCGGCCCGGGGGCGGCCCCGCCCGTCGAACAGCTCCTGGGGGCGGTAGGAGCGTAGCCAGGACTCCAGGGCCGCGAGCTGTTCGGGGTCCTCCCGGGCTTCGGGCAGGGGCACCTGGTGGGAGTGGAAGGTGCCGGCGAGGGGGGTGCCCGCGAGTTCGGCGGGCGCGCCCTGTCCCTTCGCGCTGCGCAGCACGATCATGGGCCAGGCGGGCCGTTCGGGCGGCTCGCCGCCGCGGGCCCGCCGCTGGATCCGGCGGAGGGTTTCGTGGGCGTCGAGGACGGCGGCGCCGAGGGGGTCCCCCGGCGGATCGGCGGTGACGTCCACGATGCGGGGGTCCCAGCCGTATCCGCGGAAGAGCGAGGTGATCTCCCCGTCGGTCATCGTCGCGAAGAGGGTGGGCGAGGAGATCTTGTAGCCGTTGAGGTGGAGGATCGGGAGGACCGCTCCAGAGGTCTCCGGGTCGAGGAACTTGGTGGAGTGCCAGGCCGTCGCGGTCGGTCCGGTCTCGGCCTCGCCGTCGCCGACGACGCAGGCGACGAGGCGGTCGGGGGCGTCCAGGGCGGCGCCGAAGGCGGTGGCCAGCGCGTAGCCCAGCTCGCCCCCCTCGTGGAGGGTGCCGGGGACCGCGGGCGACAGGTGGCTGGGGAAGCCGTCCGGGGCGCAGTAGCGGCGTGCCAGCTCCCGGAGGCCGTCGGTGGTCCGGGCGAGGGCGGGGTCGTGCTCCTCGTGGACGCCCTCCAGCCACAGGCAGGCGTGGGTGGCGGGGGCGCCGTGGCCCGGCCCGGTGACCAGGAGCACGTCGGCGCCGCGCTCGCGGATCAGGGTGTTGAGGGCGGCGTGGACGCGGGTGAGGCCGGGACAGGAGCCCCAGTGTCCCAGGAGCCGCGGTTTGACGTGCTCCGGCCGCAGGGGGCGGGTGAGCAGGAGGTTGTCCTGGAGGAAGATCAGGGCGGCCGCCACGTAGTCAGCGGCGCGGACGTACGCGTCGGGGGCTTCCCGCGGCGGGGGGAGGGAGGTCACGGCAGCTCCGGGAGGGGTTCGACGGCGCTTTCCACGACAGCGCCTGCCCCGGCCCCGGGTCCCCAACCGGGCACCGCCGTGGGGGGCGGGGCCTGGTTTCGGGGCGGGAGGTTACTCGCGTGGCGCATGCGGCAAGACGCCTGGGGCGGATCCCGCGCAACCGAGGGGTCCGAGGGTCGCCGTCGTGCCGTCTCGCCTTCGGGAAGGAGCAGCGGACGTGGACGTCAGGTCCGTTCACTGGACCTTCTCCCTGAGGGCCGCCGCGGACCGCGCGGGGCTGGAGCCGGGCATGTCGTACGCGCGGGGTGTGCTCACGGCGCTGGTCGCGGGCGACGGGGCGGTGACGGAGCCGTGGCGGGACGACGTGCTGCTGGTGGTGTGCGAGTTGCTGGCCAACGCCTGCCGGCACACCCCGGGGCCCACCCGTCTCGACTTCGACCACGAGGGCGGCTCCGGCCGCGGCAGGCTCACGGTCGCCGTCACCGACCCCTCCCCCGTACCGCCGCGGCGACGGCCCCTCGATCCGGCGCGGGCGAACGGACACGGCCTGCGGATCGTCGAGCGGCTCGCCGACCGTTGGGGCGTGCGCGCGGTTCCCGGCGGCAAGACCGTCTGGGCGACCCTGTCGCTGCCCTCCCCCCGCCGCCTGGGCCCGGCCGGGCTCGGAGGGCCCGTGTGAGCGTGGGGCCCGCCCCGACCCCGTCCGGGCCGCGCACGGACGGCGAGCGGGCCGCCGTCCGGTCGCGTGGCGGCAGGGGCGGCACGAGCGGCGCTGGCGCGTTCGGGGGACTTTCGCGTTCTGTCCGGCGCCGGGTGTCCCGGGTCACCCGATCGGACGCGGTCCCCCGGCCGGGACGGCCCCGCGACATTCGCATCCTGTCCGCTTCCCGCGCCCCTCCGCGCGGGCCTCGGTACGGGCTGCCGGACGCCGCGGCCGACACGGGAGAACATGTCCACCCGTCGCCGTCGTACCCACGGAGATCCGCCCATGAAGAAGGTGGCCTCCAAGACGAAGTGCCCGCAGGCCGTCGAGGAGTTCCTGTCGGCCGAGTACGCGGGCACCAGGGTCACGAGTCGGGGGGCCACCGCGCCCACCGAGGTCACCCGTTGTGTGAGCCCGATGCCGGCGGTGGACCGGCTGCGCTTCGACTGCGAGCTGGACTTCGACTTCGCGGGCATGCCGCTGCTCGGCCTCTTGGCCGTCCACGAGGGCACGTACACCACCGGACGGGGCCCGGACACCGCACCGCACGGACCCGGCAGCGTGACCCTGCCGGCCCCGCCCGGTGGAGCCGTGTCGGGCTCCCTCGCGCACTGCGCGCAGACGGCCGTCCTGCTCGCCCCCGCGCTCGTGAACCGGATGGCGGGGATCGACGAGGACGGTCCCAGCCCCCTCACCGGCGTGCGGCCGCGATCCCCGGAGGCCGAGGCCCGCCTGTACTCGGCCGTCGGCTACCTCGGGCAACTGGCCGACTACGACGCCCTGGAGCAGGGACGGACCGCCCGCAGCGCCGCCGAACACCTCGCGGCCCTGCTGCTGGACTGTTTCGCGGACGGCCGCGGCCCGCGCCCCACCGGAGCGCCGACCAGCACCCATCAGGGGACGCTGCGCAAGGCCATCGACTTCATCGAGGCGCACGCGACCCTCGACGTGGGCCTCGCGGAGATCGCGGCCGCCGCGGACGTGACCCCCCGGGCGGTGCGGTACGCCTTCGCCCGCCACACCGGAACGACCCCGCACGTGTACCTGCGGAACGCCCGACTCGACCGTTCCCACGGGGAGCTGGTGCGGGCCCGGCCGGGGGACCGCACGGTCGCGGAGATCGCCGCGAAGTGGGGTTCTCCAACGCGGGCCGCTTCTCCGCCCTGTACCGGGAGCGGTTCTGCGTGATCCCGTCCGACACCCTGCACCGGGGTCCGACCCGTTGGCACCGGGGCCTCGCGGTCCTCGGGACGGGGCCCACCGCCTGAGACGGGCGAGGACGTCCCCTCAGCCTGTGGCCGTGGTGGGGGTCGGGTGCGGGGTGTCGTGGAGGCCCAGGCGCAGGTGTTCCACGTGGTAGAGGGCCTGGTCCAGGAGTTGGGCGACGTGGTCGTCGTAGAGGGAGTAGACGATCGAGCGGCCGTGTCGTTCGCCGGTGACCAGGCCGAGGTTGCGCAGGAGCCGGAGCTGGTGCGAGCAGGCGGAGGCTTCCATGCCGACGGCTTCGGCGAGTTCCCCGACGGCGCAGGGGCCTTCCTGGAGGCGGGCCAGGATGTAGAGCCGGGAGGGCGTGGCGAGGGCCTGGAGGGTGGCGGCGACGTCGGCGGGGCCGACCGTGTCGAGGCGCTCGCGGGTGGTGGCGCTGCTGATGGTGAGGTCGCGTCCGTGGCCCATGGCGCCATCATAACGACGACACCTGAAGAGCTGTTCATATGTTCCTGTACGGTGGAAGGGTAGTGCCGCCGAGCCCGTGAAGGGTCGATCCGTGATGCCCCCAGCCCCTGTGCCGTCCGGCCTGGACCAGCGGTCCGCGCCCTCCCCCGCCGCCGGCCGCGCCGCACCACCCCGGCGCCGGACCCGGTCGCTGTCCCTCCCCGAGACCCGCTGGGCCCTCGCCGCGCTCCTGTGCTTCCTCCTGGCCCTGCCGGTGCACCTGCTCGACGGACCGGCCTGGCTGTGGGGGCCGTTGCTCACCGCGACCTACGTCACCGGCGGCTGGGAGCCCGGCCTGGAGGGCCTCAAGGCACTCCGGGACCGGACCCTGGACGTGGACCTGCTGATGGTCGTGGCCGCCCTGGGGGCCGCCGCGATCGGACAGGTCCTCGACGGGGCGCTGCTGATCGTCATCTTCGCCACCTCGGGCGCCCTGGAGGCGCTGGCCACGGCGCGTACCGCCGACTCGGTGCGCGGTCTCCTCGACCTCGCCCCGGCCACCGCGACCCGGCTGCTGCCGGACGGTACGGAGGAGACGGTCGACACCGCGTCCCTGGCCGTCGGGGACACCGTCCTGGTCCGGCCCGGTGAGCGGATCGGCGCGGACGGGCGGGTGCTCGACGGGGCGAGCGAGGTGGACGAGGCCACCATCACCGGTGAACCGCTCCCGGTCACGAAGGGAGCGGGGAACGGCGTGTACGCCGGCACCGTCAACGGCACCGGCGCCCTGCGGGTGCGGGTGGAGCGCGACCCCTCGGACTCGGTGATCTCCCGGATCGTGCGGATGGTCGAGGAGGCTTCGGGAACGAAGGCCCCGACGCAGCTCTTCATCGAGAAGATCGAGCAGCGCTACTCGATCGGCATGGTCCTCGCGACGCTCGCCGTGTTCGCGGTCCCGCTCGCCTTCGGCGACACCCTCTCCTCGGCGCTGCTGCGGGCGATGACGTTCATGATCGTGGCCTCGCCGTGCGCCGTCGTGCTGTCCACGATGCCGCCGCTGCTGTCGGCCATCGCCAACGCCGGACGGCACGGGATGCTCGTGAAGTCCGCCGTCGTCATGGAACGCCTCGGACAGGTGGACCTCGTCGCCCTGGACAAGACCGGCACCCTCACCGAGGGGACCCCGCACGTCACGGAGCTGCGCCCGCTGCCGGGCAGCGGGTTGGGGGAAGCCTCGCTGCTGGCGCTGGCGGCCGCCGCCGAGCACCCCAGCGAGCATCCGCTCGCGCGGGCGGTCGTCGCCGCCGCCCGGGACCGGGGCCTCCCGCTCGCCGAGGCCGCGGACTTCGCCTCCGCGCCGGGCAGGGGCGTCACCGCGACGGTCGCCGGCCGGACCGTCACCGTGGGCGCCCCCCGCCCCCACACCCGCCCTCACCCGCCGGCCGACGGTCCCGACCCTCGGGAACGGGAGGAGACGAGTGAGCGGGAGGAACCGAGGGGGCGGGAGGAGGCAGGTGAGCACGGGGAGGCCAGTGAGCGGGAGCCGGCGTACCGGGCCGTGGTGGACGAGTTGGAGGAGGCCGGGCGGACCGCGGTGCTCGTGGAACGCGACGGCGTGCCGGTGGGGGTGCTCGGCATCGCGGACCGGCTGCGGCCGGACGCGGCGGCCACCGTCGCCGCCCTCACCCGCCTGACCGGTCGCACCCCGGTGCTGCTGACCGGCGACAACGCGCGCGCCGCCGCGCGACTGGCCGCCGAGGTCGGCATCACCGAGGTCCGCGCCGGACTGCTGCCCGAGGACAAGGTGGCCGCGGTCAGGGAGTGGGAGGCGGCGGGTCGGCGGGTGTTGGTCGTGGGCGACGGCGTCAACGACGCGCCCGCGCTGGCGGCGGCGCACTCCGGGATCGCGATGGGCGGGGCCGGCTCCGACCTCGCCCTGGAGACCGCCGACGCCGTGGTCGTCCGCGACGAACTCGCCGCCGTCCCCGCCGTCGTCGCGCTGTCCCGCACCGCGCGGCGCCTGGTGGTGCAGAACCTGACCATCGCGGGCGCGTTCATCGCGGTCCTCGCCGCCTGGGACCTGATCGGCACGCTGCCGCTGCCGCTGGGTGTGGCCGGACACGAGGGCTCCACGGTGATCGTCGGCCTCAACGGCCTCCGCCTCCTCCGCGAGACCGCCTGGCCCCGCCCCACCGAGGACCCCGCCCCCGGGACCCGTGTCACGGCCGGGGTCACGACCGGGAGCGGGTGAGGACGGGGGCTTCAGGGGCAGGTGTGGTAGGCCGTCCGGGGCTTCCCGGGCGGCCGGTGCGCCATCCACACCGCCACGTCGCAGACCCGCAGCGCGCTGACGCCCTCGGGCACGCCCGCCTCTCTCCGGAGCTCCAGCAGGTGGCGGTGGAGGGCACCGCCGTCCGCGCGCAGAGCGCCGTGCAGGGTCGGCCAGAAGGCATGTGGCCTGCCGAGGGCGCAGCGCACCACCCGGTCGTAGACGGGGATCAGACGGGGGCGCTTGCGGGCCAGGAGCTTTCCGGCGATCACCCATGCGACGCCGTGCTCCCCGCACAGCCGGCGCCAGGCGCGGTCGGCCGCGGAGCCGACGGCCAGATCGGAGGCGGCGGCGTCGACCATGTCGAGGTCGGAGGGGATCAGGGCGAGCAGCTTCGACAGCTCGCCGCCGAGGTCGCCCTCCAGGAGGCCGAGCGCGACCTTCGCCGGCACCTTGACCGACAGGGTCTGCACGGCGATCAGGTCCTCGGCCGTGAACCGGTCGGCGATCTCCTCGCGGTCTCCGCCTCCGCCCAAGCGCTCGAACCGGCCGCCGGAGTAGCACGGCCCACCGGTACCGGGCGCCCCGTCGGAGGATCCTCCGGTCCCGAAGTACGCCCTCAGGTCGCGGACGGCGCGGTCGGCCGTGGTGAAGGAGCGGACGCGTGCGGCGAGCGCCCGTACGGGATCGGGCTCGGACGGGGTCATCCGGCGCACGGTATCCGAGGGCGTTCCCCGACGCCCGGGGTTCCGGAGATCCCCGTAGGAGGCGCGAAGGGGAACCGCCCCGCCCCGGGGCGGTTCCCCGGCGTTCGCGGGCGCTCTCGCCGGTTCCGGGCGGTTCCGGGCGGTTCCGGCCGATCGAACATACGATGGTCGGGAACCGGCGCGGGCGACCAGCCGTGCCCCCGCCCAGACGACCCGGGGTGGAGACGTATGAGCCAGGCCGCCGACGGCGCCGCGCGGACCGTGATCCTGACCGTGGACGACGATCCGGGCGTCTCCCGGTCCATCGCCCGCGACCTGCGACGTCGCTACGGCGCCGGGTACCGGATCGTGCGCGCCGAGTCCGGCGAATCCGCACTCGACGCGCTGCGCGAGCTGAAGCTCCGCGGGGACCTGGTCGCCGTGATCCTCGCCGACTACCGAATGCCGCAGATGAACGGCATCGAATTCCTCGAACAGGCGCTCGGGGTCTTCCCCGGGGCCCGGCGGGTTCTGCTGACCGCGTACGCCGACACCAACGCCGCCATCGACGCGATCAACGTGGTCGACCTCGACCACTACCTCCTCAAGCCCTGGGACCCGCCCGAGGAGAAGCTGTACCCGGTCGTGGACGACCTGCTCACCGCGTGGCGGTCCAGCGACTACCGTCCGGTGCCGGCCACCAAGGTGGTCGGACACCGCTGGTCGGCGCGCTCCTCCCAGGTCCGCGAGTTCCTCGCCCGCAACCAGGTCCCCTACCGCTGGTACTCCTCCGACGAGCCCGAGGGCCGCCGCCTGCTGGAGGCCGCCGGCGCCGACGACCTGCGGCTGCCGCTGGTCGTCACCCCCGAGGGCACCCCCCTCACCGACCCGGAACCGGCCGAGCTGGCCGTCCGCGTGGGCCTGGCCACCACCCCCGCCGCGGACTTCTACGACCTGGTCGTCATCGGCGGCGGCCCGGCCGGGCTGGGCGCGGCCGTGTACGGGGCCTCCGAGGGCCTGCGCACGGTACTCGTGGAGCGGTCCGCGACCGGCGGGCAGGCCGGCCAGAGCTCCCGCATCGAGAACTACCTCGGCTTCCCGGACGGGGTCTCCGGCGCCCAGCTCACCGACCGGGCCCGCCGGCAGGCCGGCCGGTTCGGCGCGGAGATCCTGACCGCCCGCGAGGTCACCGGCCTGGAGGTGAACGGCGCCGCCCGCGTGGTCCGCTTCTCCGACGGCTCGGCGGTCGCCGCGCACAGCGTCATCCTCGCCACCGGCGTCTCCTACCGGCAGTTGCCCGCCCCCGGCTGCGCGGACCTGACCGGCGCCGGCGTGTACTACGGCTCCTCCCTCACCGAGGCCGCCTCCTGCCAGGGGCAGGACGTGTACGTCGTCGGCGGCGCCAACTCGGCCGGTCAGGCGGCCGTGTACCTGGCGCGCACCGCCAAGTCGGTGACCCTGCTGGTGCGCGGCGAGTCCCTGACCACCTCCATGTCGTACTACCTGATCCAGCAGATCCGGGACGTCCCGAACATCACCGTCCGCTGCCGCACGGCCGTGGAGTCCGCGCACGGCACGGGGCACCTGGAGCAGCTGACGTTGCGGGACCTGGAGACGGGCGGCACCGAACTCGTCGACGCCCAGTGGATGTTCGTCTTCATCGGGGCGGCGCCGCTGACCGACTGGCTGGACGACACGGTGCTGCGCGACGCCCGCGGTTTCATCCTGGCCGGGCCCGACCTCACCGCCGACGGCAGGCCACCCGCCGAGTGGGCCCTCGACCGGCCGCCCTACCACCTGGAGACCAGCGTGCCCGGGGTGTTCGTGGCGGGTGACGCCCGCGCCGAGTCCGCCAAGCGGGTCGCGTCCGCCGTCGGCGAGGGGGCCATGGCCGTGATGCTCGTCCACCGGTACCTGGAGCAGTCATGAGCGGAACCGTCCTGCCCTGCGACCCGCGGGAGATCGGCACCCTGTTCCTCTTCGAGGCGTTCTCGCCCGAGCAGCTGGCGCGGCTGTGCGCCGAGGGCCGGGTGGAACGCTTCGAGCCCGGCCCCGTGTACACCGAGGGCCAGCCCGCCACCTGCTTCTTCGTGATGATCGAGGGAACGGTGGTGATGTACCGCCGGGTCGGCGGGGACGACGTCGAGGTCAGCCGCACCTCCCAGCGCGGGGTGTACGCGGGCGCCATGCAGGCGTACCTGGGCGACCGCGTCCCGCAGACGTACAACAACTCGATGCGGGTGACGGAGCAGACCCGCTTCTTCGTCCTGCCCGCGCAGTCCTTCGCGGACATCATGCGGGAGTGGTTCCCGATGGCCGCGCACCTGCTGGAGGGGCTGTTCTTCGGTGCGCAGAGCACCCAACGGGCCATCGGGCAACGGGAACGGCTGCTGGCCCTGGGCTCGTTGTCGGCCGGGCTCACCCACGAGCTGAACAATCCGGCCGCGGCCGCCGTCCGCGCCACCGCCACCCTCCGCGAACGCGTCGGCAAGATGCGGCACAAGCTGGCGCACATCGCGCAGGGCGCCTACTCCCGGGAGACCATCGCCGACCTGATCGAGGTCCAGGAGCGGACCGTCGAACGCGTCGCGAAGGCCCCGGTGCTGAGCCCGCTGGAGGCCTCGGACCGGGAGGACGAGCTCTCCGACTGGCTCGACGACCACGGGATCGTCGAGGGCTGGCGGGTCGCCCCGGTCTTCGTGCAGGCGGGCCTGGACGTCGACTGGCTGGAGCAGGTCGCGGCGGCCGTCGGCGAGGAGGTCCTGCCCGGGGCGATCGGCTGGCTCAACTACACGGTCGAGACCGAGCTGCTGATGGACGAGATCGACGACTCCACCACCCGCATCTCCCATCTGGTGGACGCGGCCAAGCAGTACGCGCAGCTCGACCGGGCCCCGCACCGGGTGGTGGACGTCCACGAACTCCTCGACAGCACCCTGCTGATGCTCTCCGGGAAGACCGGCTCGCGGGTGCGGGTGGTGAAGGAGTACGACCGGAGCCTGCCCGAAGTCCCCGCCTACCCGGCGGAGCTCAACCAGGTGTGGACGAACATCATCGACAACGCCGTGTACGCGATCACCGGCGGTGGGGCGGGAGACGGCTCCGGCGGGGGCGGGGGCTTCGATGTGGGCTCTGGCTCCGGTGCCGGCTCGGGCGGGGGCGAGGGCACGCTGACCATCCGCACGGCCCGCGAGGGGGACCGACTGCTCGTGGAGTTCCGGGACACCGGCCCCGGGATCCCGGCGGAGGTCCGCGGCCGGATCTTCGACCCGTTCTTCACGACGAAACCCGTCGGCGCGGGCACCGGGCTCGGCCTGGACATCTCCTGGCGGATCGTGGTCAACAAGCACCACGGCAGCCTGGAGGTCGAGTCCGTCCCCGGCGACACCCGCTTCCGGGTGCTGCTGCCCCTGACCGCCCCCGAGCCGGACCCCACCCCCGGCGGTCCGGACGACCCCGGCCGCCCCGACGGCACCGAACCCGCGCCCCAGGAGGGACCCGCATGACCGGCACCGACGGCACCGCCCCGAACCACGGCATCGACCCGAGCGTCCCGCCCAGCGGCACCGGCTGCGCCGACTGCGAGGCGGTCGGCGGCTGGTGGATGCACCTGCGCCGGTGCGCGCAGTGCGGCCACATCGGCTGCTGCGACACCTCCCCGGCCCAGCACGCCACCGCCCACTGGAAGTCCACCGGGCACCCCCTGATCCAGAGCTTCGAGCCCGGGGAGGACTGGTACTGGAACTACGAGACCGGCACCGTCGAGGCCACCGGGCCCGCGCTGGCCCCGCCCTCGGCCCGCCCCGAGAAGCAGACGGCCCCCGGCCCCGCCGAACGCCTCCCGGCGGACTGGACCAGCCGCCTGCACACCTGAGACGACGATCCCCGGGGAGGGCTCGGGGAGCGCGGGGCAGCACGAGGGGCGGACAGCACAGGCGGGACGGACGTGCGGGGGAACGACGGCCGGGGGTCGGCGGAACGCTCCGCGCGAGCGGGAACGCCTTCGCCCCGGGCCGCCCGGCGGCCGGCCCGGGGCGGCGGCGGAACCCGGTTTTCGGGCCCGGGTTCACGAGCGCGGCCCACGGCCCGCAGGGGGCCGGGGCCGCGCTCGGCGTCCTCGTCAGGTTTGTGCCGCTCCCGGCACCGGGCCCGCGCGGAGGCGGGCCGGGTGTGATCGGGAGTCCCCCGAACGTCACCCTCACGAGGACGAACACCACGCTAGGCGAACGACGGCGGCCCGCAGAGGGCCGAAGGCGCCACCGAGGGGACCTGACGCGCCACGCGAACCGGCGAGGAGGGGCACCGGCACCGCACACCGGCGGTGGAGATCCGGTAGCGGAAACCGGTAGGGGTCTGCTGCGGTCCACCCCCTGGGGGGACGGGGGCGCGTGCCATGGCCCGGGCGGCGGGCCCGTACCTAACCTCACGTCATGACTGCTCTCCGCTACCGGATCTCCACCGCCGCCCTCGCCCTGACCGTCGCCCTGCTGCCCTCGGTCGCCGCGACCGCCCCCCGTCCCCCGGCGGCGGCGCGGACCCTGCAACGGGACGCCGAAGCGCTGCGGGACGCGGGCGTCACCGGGGTGGCGGTCCGCGTGGACGGCCCGCGCGGGGCGCTCACCGCCCGCGCGGGCGTCGGGGACCCCACCACCGGCGGCCCCGTGCCCGTGGACGGCTACCTGCGGCTGGGCAGCACCACCAAGACGTTCGTCGCGACCGTCCTCCTCCAGCTGGTCGGCGAAGGGAAGCTCTCCCTCGACGCGACCGTGGAGGAGGTCCTGCCGGGGGTCGTCCACGGGGCCGGGAACGACGGCCGCGCCATCACCCTGCGGGACCTCCTGCGCCACACCAGCGGCCTGCCGGACTACGTGTACGACGTGTTCCCCGACCCCGGCGCCCCGACCTACTTCGCCCAGCGGTGGCGTTCCTACCGGCCCGCGGAGCTGGTCGCCCTGGCCGTGCGCCACGAGCCCGTCTTCCCGCCCGGGAAGGGCTGGGCGTACTCCAACACGAACTACGTGCTCGCCGCGATGGTCATCGAAAGGGTCACGGGCCGCACCTGGGAGCAGCAGGTGCGCGAGCGGATCCTGCGCCCGCTGGGGCTGCGGCACACCGACGCGCCGGGCACCCGCTCCGCCCTCCCCGGCCCGCACGCCAGGAACCGGCAGCAGTTCACCGAAGGCGGTCCGCTGTTCGACACCACGGTGCCGTACCGGCCCTTCGACAGCGGCGCGGACGGTTCGATGACGGGCACGGCCCGCGAGCTCAACCGCTTCTTCGCCGCGCTGGCGGGCGGGGAGCTGCTGGAGCCCGCGCAGCTGGCGGAGATGCGGGCCGGTGTGCCGGTGCCCTCCGAGGGCGAGTACCCGAAGGGCACCCGGGACGGGCTCGGGCTGTTCACCACCCCCCTGTCCTGCGGCGGGAGTTACCTGGGGCACGGCGGCAGCGGTTTCGGGTACGTGGTCCGGGCCGCGACGACCGAGGACGGCCGGCGCACGGTCACGGTCTCCGCCCACAGCCGCTCCGCGGACCCGGAGGCCACGGCCCGCCAGGAGCAGGCCCTGCGCGACCTGGTCGACCACGCCCTGTGCGGCCGCTCCTGAGCGGCGTGGGCGCGGAATTCCCTGGACGGGTCCGGGAGGGTCACGTACTGTCGGTCTCCACGCCCTGATGCGGACGGAAGGAGGCGAGTGCCGTGCGGTTCACGCAGTTCACGCGAATCATGTTCCAGCGCTCCCTTTCCGGTCGTCCCGGCGTGGTCCGACCGTTCTGACCGGGAGCGCTCCACGCAGCAGCATCCCGGAGGAATCCCATGACCGTTCCGGTCATCCGCGCGCTCTCCGCGCACGACGCACATCTCTTCGACGCGCTCCCCGACCCGCTGGCCGCCGGGGAGGCCCATGCGCGCACCCGGTTCCGTCCCGACTGGAAGCGCGTCGCCCTGCGCGACGGCCGGGTCGTGGCGCGCGGCGCCTGGTGGGGCGGGCCCTCGGACACCGAGCCCGTCGTCGTCAACTGGTTCG
This sequence comes from Streptomyces sp. NPDC097619, assembly GCF_040302735.1. Taxonomy (NCBI): domain Bacteria; kingdom Bacillati; phylum Actinomycetota; class Actinomycetes; order Kitasatosporales; family Streptomycetaceae; genus Streptomyces; species Streptomyces sp. NPDC097619. Next base: position 20,252 of record NZ_JBEOSD010000101.1, read on the forward strand.
ACGTGGCCGAGGGCGAGGAGGCGGCGGGAGCGGCACTCCTGCGCTCGATGCCCCGACAGGTGGAGTTGGAGTTCAACCTGCCCAGCGGTTGGCGGGACGAGCCCGGCCTGCGGGCCGCCGCCGAGACCCGGTTCGCCGCCGCGCGGGCCGCGGGGTACGAGCTCCTGGTCGAGCGGTTCCTGTACCGGTGGACGCCGGAGCTGGGCCTGCCCGAGCGGCCGGGCCGCCTGGAGTTCCGTACCGAGCCCGACGACGCCGTGTTCTTCGACGCGTTGCGCCGCATCCACTCCGCCACCCTCGACGCGCACGCGCTGCGGGCGATCGAGGAGGGCGGCCTCGACCGGGCCGCGCAGGAGGAGCTCGACTTCTTCCACTGGTGCCCGTCCCCGCGCGAGTGGTGGCAGCTCGCCCTCACGCCGGAGGGTGAACTCGCCGGGATCCACATCCCTGCCCACAACCCTTCCGGGCCCACCGTCGGCTTCATCGGCGTCCTCCCGGAGCACCGGGGCCGCGGCTACGCCTACGACCTGCTCGCGGAGTGCACGCACGTCCTCGCCGAGCAGGGCGCGGAGTTCGTGACCGGCGCCACGGACCAGGGGAACTTCCCGATGGCCGCGAACTTCGCCAAGGCGGGCTTCCCGGTGGTGCGGGAGCGGCTGAACTTCCACGCGGCGGAGGTGGCGTCCGGGACGTGACCAGTCCTTTGGGCGTCGTGTGACCGCTCCCCTGGGCGTCGGGTGACCCCATCTCCTGGAGGGTGGTGCTTGCGGCACGACCGGCGGCGGTCGAAACCCTGCGGAGGGTTCCGGCCGCCGCCTTCGTCGTGCCCGCTGCCGGTCACTCGGTGTGGAGGGCCGTCGCGATGGTGCTCCGGGCGGCCGTGCGGGCCGGCAGCAGGGCCCCGAGCACCGCGATCGACACCCCGGCCAGGAGCAGTCCGGAGAGCTGCGGGAGGTGCCAGACGTCCCGCATCCGCTCGGTGAAGGCGATCACTCCGATGTGGTCCAGGACCAGTCCGTGCGCGGCGATGCCGAGCGGGATCCCGAGCAGCCCGCCGACCAGGCCGAGGCCGGCCACCGAGCTGATCGTCGTGACCACCACCTGTCGGGGGGTCATGCCGACGGACTTCATCATCGCGAGGTCCCGGCGGCGTTCCCGGGTGTCGAGCAGCACGGTGTTGAAGACCCCGAGGGCGGCGACGGCGGTCAGCAGCACGGTGAAGACGGTCGAGAAGGCGACCACCGTGGTGGTGCCCGCGTTCGCCGTGTCCAGGACGCGGGCGTCGAGTCCGTCGTCCAGGGCCCGGGCCGCCGCGGCGTAGGCCCGCGGGTCGGCTCCGGGGGTCAGGCGGACCCGGTACTCGGCGGCGCGGAGGGCGGGGGCGAGTCGTTCGAGGGTGGGCCAAGAGGCCTCCAGGGCACGGGCGTTGCCCTGGACCACCACGCCGACGACCTGCACGGGGATCCGGTTGCCGTTCAGTTCCAGGGTGATCCGGGACCCGAGCCGGAGGCCGCGCTGGTCGAGGAATGCGGGGCCCGCCGCGATCTCGCCGGCCGCGCGCGGGGCGCGGCCCCGGGCGATCTCCTGGGGCTCCGTGCGGCCGTCGCCGCGGTAGAAGTCGGCGAAGACGGGACGGCTCTCGCCGACGAGGTGCGCCTGGGAGAAGGCGCGGGCCCGTACCGACGCCGCCCCGGGCAGGGAGCGCAGCCGCTGCTCCAGCCGTACGTCGTCCAGCGCGCGGGCCTGGGGGCCGCGGGCCGACACCTCGACGGTGGTGCCGCCGTCCCGGCCGGAGTCGCCGAAGGCGAGCATCGTGCTGGAGAGTCCGGTGGCGAGGGTCACCGTGGTGACGCCGAGGACGAGTGCGGACAGGGTGAGGAGGGAGCGGCCGGGGCGGGCGAAGGGGCGGCCCAGGCCCATGCTGACGGAGCGCGGCAGCGGACTGCCCGCGAGGAACCGTTGGACGCGGCGGCCGCGTCCCGCGCGGGGGGCTCCGGCGGTCGCGATGGCGCGGGCGGCGGGCAGCCGGTGGGCCCGCAGGGCCGGGACGAGGGCGGCGAGGAGGACCAGGACGGGGACACCCAGGAGGCAGGCGGCGTACACCCAGGGGTCGGCTCCGGTGGGGCCCGCGGGGCCGGTCTCGATTCCGGTGAAGGCCGCCGTCAGGACGGGGTCGGCGAGGAGACCGCCGGCGAGGGTGCCGAGGACGGCGCCCGTGACGGCCGGGACGGAGAGCGTCGTCAGGTAGACGGCGACGACCTGGTTCGGGGTGAAGCCCATGGCTTTGAGGACGCCGATGTGCCGCAGGCCCGAGAGCACGGCCCCGCTGACCACGTTGCCGACGATCAGGACGGACACCAGCAGGCCGAGGGCCCCGAAGAAGGACATGAAGGGGAGGTAGGAGTCGGCCAGTGCCGCGTAGGCCCGTTCGAGGGCGAAGGAGGTCTGTACGCCCATCAGCGCGTCCCGCGGGATGCCGGTCGTGCTCACGACCGTGGCGAGCCGCTCGCCGAGCCGGGCTTCGGTGGGGGCGTCCGTGAAGCGGTACAGCATCTGGGTGGCGGCGGGGTGCAGGGCGGCGACCTGGGCGGGGGTGGCCCAGGCGCTCGCGGAGCGGCTCATCCCGGAGGCGAAGCCGACGACCTTCAGGCTGCCGGCGCCGGGCACGTCGAGCCTGCTGCCCAGGAGTTCGGGGCCGGGGCCGCCCCGGCTGGGCCATTCGACGACGAGTTCGCCGGGGGCGGTGGCCCAGCGGCCCTCCAGGAGTTCGATCCGGTCGACCGGGCCGCCGGGATCGGCCCGCCCCACGACGGTGAGGGTGCCGCCCGCCATCCAGAGCCAGTCGCCGGGGAGGGAGACCACGGCCTGGGGGAACGGGCCCGCGGCGGCGGCGACTCCGGGGCGGTCGGCGGACGCGGCGAGCCGGTCGTCCGAGACCTTCGTCCGATCGAAGGAGGCCACGGCGTGGGCGCCGCGCCGCTGCTCGAAGGCCCGCTCGAAGGGGCCGGAGGCCACGGAGAGCAGGGCCAGGGCGAGGAAGACGGTGGTGGTGGAGCAGAGGACGACCAGGCCGATGACGACGGTCTGCACCCGGCGGCGTTTGACGGCCCCGCGGGACGCCCGCCAGACGGCTCTCACGCGGCACCGCCGAGGGCGTCGTCCCGGTCGAGGGTGCGTTCGCGGGCCACCCGGCCGTCGGCGACCTCCACGAGGCGGCTCGCGCAGCGGGCGGCGAGCCGCGGGTCGTGGGTGACGATCAGGAGGGTCTGACCGATCTGGTTCAAGTCGATGAGCAGGTCCATGACCTGCTCTCCGGACCGGCTGTCGAGGGCCCCGGTCGGCTCGTCGGCCAGGAGCAGCGCGGGCCGGTTCATCAGGGCCCGGGCCACGGCGACCCGCTGGCGCTCGCCGCCGCTGAGGGTGGCCGGGTAGTGGTGGCGGCGGTCGGCGATGCCCAGCTCCTCGAAGAGTTCCAGGGCGCGGCGGCGGGCCTGTCGGGCGGAGACACCGGTCAACTGGGCCGCGAGCGCGGCGTTGTCGAGGGCCGGCAGGTCGTCGACGAGGTTGAAGAACTGAAAGATCATCCCGATGTCGCGGCGCCGGAACAGGGCAAGCCCGGTCTCGGACAGGCCGCCCAGGTCACGGCCGTTCACCTCGACGCGACCGGCGGTGGGGCGGTCCAGGCCGGCGACCATGTTGAGGAGGGTGGACTTGCCGCAGCCCGAGGGTCCCATCACGGCCACCGCCTCGCCCTTGCGGACCTCCAGGGACAGCCCGTCCAACGCCTTGGCGTCGCCGTACTCCTTGTGGACACCGTCCAGGCGGACGACGACCTGTCGCTCCTGCCGCTGTCCCTGGCTTGCCCGGCCTGCCTGGCCTGCCTGGCGTTCCTGGCGTTCCTGGCGTTCCTGTCGCGCGTCCTGGTGAGTTGTCATGTCACGAACCTAGAAGGCGGCCCGGTGGCGGTACGTCACCCCCCGGACGTATCCGACGGCCGACGTCATCCTGGAGATGTACGCGGCGAACTGGCTCGCCGGAGGGATGCCGGTCGGGCCCACGACCTGCGAAGCTTGCGGAGATGGATCTTGGAGGCGGATCTTGGGGGCGGATCGTCGGGTGGTCCTTCGGGGGCCGCCCTTCGGGGTGGTTCTTCGGGGTCGGTCGGAGGAGCGATGGTCGAGGAACGACGGCGTCGGATCGGGGGCAGGGATGGGATGGGTGACGGGCGGTGCCGTGGGCGCCGCGGGGGCGGCGACCGCGATCGCGGTCTGGCTGGCGGTCGCGCTGGCCCGGGAGCGGCGGGCGCACCGCACGGCCCTGGGTGAGCGGGGCTGGCTGTTGGAACGGGAGCGGGAGAGCGCCGCCCGGGGCGCGGTGGATGCCGAGCGGGCCCGGATAGCGGCCGAGTTGCACGACATCGTCAGCCACAACGTCAGCCTGATGATCGTGCAGGCCGGTGCGGCCCGCGAGGTGCTCGCCTCGATGCCCGAGGAGGCGGCGGCCGCGATGGGGGCGGTGGAGAGCGCGGGGCGGACCACGATGACCGAGCTGCGCACCCTGCTCGGGCTGCTCGCGCCCGCCCAGGACGGCACGGACGATCCCTACGGCGGGGCCGCCGAACTGGCCCCGCAGCCGAGCCTCGACGGGCTGGGCCGGCTCATCGACAAAATTGCCTTCGCCGGATTGCCGGTCGACGTACGGATATCCGGGGAGCCGCGCCCGCTGCCGACGGGCATCGACGTGACGGCCTACCGGATCATCCAGGAAGCACTGACCAACGCGCTGAAGCACGGAGACGGGGAGGGCGCCGAGGTGACGGTGCGGTACGCGGACAACGCCCTGCGGGTGGAAGTCCTCAACGGCGGCTCCAGCGTCCTGACGGGCGGACGGCCGCCGGCGCCGCGCGGCTCCGGTGAGGGCACCGGTCGCGGGCTGACGGGGCTCAGGGAGCGCGTCGCCCTGTACGGCGGGGATCTCGACGCGCGGCGCCGGCTCGGCGGCGGTTACCGGGTCCGGGCCCGTCTTCCCCTGGACCGGCCGTGACGGCGCCCGGGCCCGGACCGCGGGTGCTGATCGCCGACGACCAGGAGCTGGTCCGCACCGGCTTCCGACTGATCCTCACGGCACGGGGGATCGAGGTCGTCGGAGTGGCCGCCGACGGAGTCGAGGCGGTGTCGATGGCGCGGGCCCTGAGACCCGATGTCGTCCTCCTCGACATCCGCATGCCCCGCATGGACGGACTGGAGGCCGCCCGGCGGATCCTCGCCGAACTGCCGGACTGCCGGGTGATCATGCTGACCACCTTCGACCTCGACCAGTACGTGTACGCGGCGCTCGCGGCCGGAGCCAGCGGGTTCCTGCTGAAGGACGTCACCCCCGAGCACCTGGCCGCCGCCGTACGCCTGGTGGGCACCGGGGACGCCCTCCTGGCCCCGTCCATCACCCGACGCCTGGTGGAGCGCTGCGCCCCGGCCGCCGGTGGCGAACCGGCACCGCACCGGGACCTCGCCGCGCTCACGCCGCGCGAGCGGGAGGTCCTGACCCTGATGGGCCGCGGCCTGTCCAACGCCGAACTGGCGGAAGGACTGACGCTGAGCGAGGCCACGGTGAAGACGCACGTCGCGCGGATCTTCGCCAAGCTCTCCCTCCGCGACAGAGCCCAAGCCGTGGTCCTCGCCTACGAAACGGGCCTCGTCACCCCGGGCGGCTAGAGGCTCGTCCGAAGGAGCGTGCGCGGGAAGCCTGCCGATGACCTGCCGATGATCCGTGCGCCGGGGCCCCACCCGGCGCCCCTCCCCGCGGGGAGCCCCGCCGTCGTCGACCGTCACGAGGGTGCCATGATCGGAGCATGTCTTCCGTTTCGCTGCTCGCCGCCCGGGCGGCTCTGGGCGCGCACCTTCAGGGGCACTTTCCCGGGCAGGCCATCGACGAGTTGCCGGGTGTCGACGGGCCGATCGAGGAGCGGGTGCCCGGGTTCCGGGTGTTCCGGATCCACCCCCGTCGGCCCGGCGGGTGGTGGGTGTACGTGACGTCCGGCTGCTGGGCGGCGACCCAGGAGGGCGGGCACGGGGAGGAGTTCTTCCTCGCGGCCCCGCGGGACGACTGGCGGAACCTGGAAAGCCTCACCGTGAACGCGTACTACCACTGCGGCCCTGACCATCAGCGGCTGGACATCGGGCACACCGTCCCCATCGGAAGGCCCTGGCTCGACGACTCCGCGTGCGACCACTACCTGATCAGCCTGCCGTACCCGTACGGCCCGGACTTCGAGGTCTGCGCCTGGGGCGAATCGTCCCACGCCCGCGTCCTGTGGATGCTGCCGATCACCCAGGCGGAGAAGGATCACCGCCGCGAGCACGGCCTCGAAGCCCTGGAGAGCCTCTTCGACGAGCGGGAGATCGACCCGGTCGACCCGCGCCGCCCGTCCGTGATCTGAGCGCGACGACAAGACGGCCACACCACCGGGCGACCCTCCCTCGCGCTCCCTTGCGCCTCGCGGCCGTCCGGAAGCGGGCGGGGCTGGTGGTCGGGGGAAATGCCGGTCCGGGCAACATCCTTTGGTCTAGCCTGAGTTGTCGGCCGATTGGGCGTCAGGGACGTGGTCGGTGTGGGTGGTTCCGGGGCTGGGGGAGGCTGTCGGTGGGGATCGTGACGCGTGTGCCGCTGGAGGGCGGGGGCTCGGTGCTGGTCGAGGGCGGCCTGGAGCCGGACGGGCCCGTGAAGGTCGGACGGCTGTCGGACGCCGTGCAGGAGCTGCCGCACACGGTGCAGGAGGCGCTGCGTCCGGTGACGGGGCTGGCACGTGCGGCGCTGGAGCAGTTGCGGCAGGCCGGGCCCGACGAGGTCGTCATCGAGTTCGGTGTGGACCTGGCCGCCGAGGCCGGGGCCGTGATCTCCAAGGCCAGGACGGGCTGCCACCTCACCGTGACCGTGACCTGGCACAACACCGCCACCGCCACCGCTGCGGCGGACGGCACGCACCCGGAGGGAACTCCCCCGGCGGAGCCCCACCGCCCCGCCGCCGGTGCTCCGCCCGGGCGTGACACCCGCGCCCCGGAGCGGCCCGCGGCATCACGACCCGAGGGCACCCGGCCCGAGGGCAGCGCGCCTGAAGGCACCTCCGAAGCCGCGCCTGACGGCTCGCGGGGGCTCGGCGGGGGCGCGTGACCGAGGTGCGGCGGCCGCCGGTCGGCTCGGGGCAGGGGTTCCAGCACGCGGTCGCCGAGGTCCGCACCGCCCACGGCGCGCGGGGGACGGTGGCCGGCGCGGGCTTCCTCGTCGGGCCCGGTCTGCTCGTGACCTGCGCGCACGTCGTGGCGAACGCCGGCTACGGGCCGGGGCAGCGGGTGCCGCTGTCCTTCCCCTCCTGGTCCGGGGCCGGTGCGGGCGAGGTGCACGGGACGGTGGAAACGGACACCTGGCGGGAGGCGGACGCCGAGGACACCGCCTTCCTCCGCTTGGACGCCGTCCCGGCGGGAGCGGTCCCGCTGCCGCTGGGCATCGCGGAGGACTGCGCTCAGCACCCGGGCGTCACGTACGGCTTCCCCCGGAACGCCCGGCAGGGCGGGCACTTCGGCACCGTCCGGATCGGACGGCTGTTGGAGGGTGCGGGGGACGAGGCCGGCACCGTACCGCTGCTCCAGCTGTCCGAGGCCAATGCCGTGACGGAGGGGTTCAGCGGTGGGCCCGTCCTCGACGAGGTCACCGGGCTGGTCATCGGCATGACCACGGCCATCACCGGGGCCGACCGGCACGGCCGGGGCGCGGAGGTCGCCTACGCCACCCCCGCGCGGACCCTGCGCGCCCTGCATCCGGAGCTGGCGGAGCACGCGGTGTGCCCGTATCCGGGGTTGAAGCCGTTCACCACGGAGGACGCCGCCGTCTTCCGCGGCCGCGCCACCGCGCTCGAAGCCGTCCTGGCGGCGCTGCGCGGGCCGCTGCGCGTGATCCTGCTGCTGGGGCCCTCCGGGTCGGGCAAGTCCTCGCTCCTCCGGGCCGGGGTGCTGCCCACGCTGGCCGAGGGGCTGCGGGTGCCCGGCGGCGACCGCTGGTTGCCCGTGGTGGTGCCCGGTCCCGGCCGGGACCTGCTGCTCGCGGCCGAGGAGCACGGGCTGCCCGGCGCCGCCACCGACGGGATCGGGCCCGCCGCCGAACGGCTCCTGGCCGAACGGCCGGACCGCACCCGCGTGTTGTTGGTGGTGGACCAGTTCGAGGAGCTGTTGGCCCCCACGGCCACGCCCGAGGACCGCTCGGGCATCGGAGCGGCTGCCGAGGAGTTGGCCGCGTTGGCCCGCTCCTGGGCGCCGGTCACCGTGGTCCTCGCCATGCGCGACGACTTCTACGCCCCGCTCGCCGCCCGCGCCCCCGCCCTGTTGGAGGCCACGGCCCCACACGTGAACGTCCCCGCCACCCTCGACGCGTCCGATCTGCGCGCGATGATCGAGCACGGCGAGCACGGCCCGCTCGTCGAGTCCGGTCTCACGGCCCGCCTGATCGGCGATCTGATCCCCCCGGCGGACGGCCCGCAGCCCCGCACCACCCGGAGCACCCCGGTCACCTGCCTGCCGGCCCTCCAACTGACGCTGCGACAGCTGTGGGAGGGCCGCTCCCACGGCACCCTCACGCACGAGACGTACGATCGGCTCGGCACCGTGACCGGTGCGCTGAGCGCCTGGTGCACCACCGAGTTCCGCCTGCTCCCTCACCCGGACACCGCCCGGACGATTCTGACCGCCCTGGTCGAGCCGGCCGACCCGGACCACGCCATTCCTGCGGCCCGCCGTCGGGTGCCCGTCCCCACCCTCCGCGCCCTCACCGGTGGCCCCGAGGCCGGCTCCCGCCCGGCCATCGGCTCGGGCTTCGGCATCCGTCCGGCCTCCGGCTCCCACATCGGTACCGGATCCGACTCCGGCACCGGGCAGGCGGAGTTCGACGCGACACTGGCCGCGCTCGTCGACCGCCGGTTCGTCACCCTCCGCACTCCGAGGTCCGAGCCCTCCGCGGGTGGGCAGCCGGGAGCGGTCCGGCCGGCGGAGCCGGTCGCCGAGCTGGTCCACGACTCGCTCGTCCGGGACTGGCCGCAGCTGCACCAGTGGGTCACCACCGACCAGGAGTTCCAGCGCTGGCTGCGGCGCGCCGAGGACCGGCACGCCCGCTGGCTCCGCGCCCCCGAGGGCGGCCCCTGGCTCGGGCTCCGGCTCCGGCTGCCGCAGCGCCTTCGCCCCGGCGGTGCGGGGCCCGCACCGGCGCGGGCCCC